>CAZNAK010000459.1:0-2602 GCA_964570645.1 uncultured Cytophagales bacterium
CACAAGTGATGGGACTTGGCGCATTTACAAAAGTAGTCGGCGACGCGGGCGTTACCGTGGCGCGGCGTGCCGATATTCCGATCACTACGGGAAATAGCTATTCTGCCTCAGGTGCGCTCTGGGCCGCAAACGATGCGATGAAGCGCATGGGCTTGGTAAAAATACCCAAAGACGGCAAGAAACTACAAGCCAAAACGATGGTCATCGGTGCTTCTGGCTCAATTGGATCGGTGAGTTCGCGCTTGCTTGCCATGGCATTCGATGAAGTGTATTTGGCGGGAAGGACAATGAGCAAACTCGAAAAACTCAAAACCTCAATCCTTGAGGAAACACCCGACGCTAAGGTAATTGCAACGACCGACTATGAGCAGTACTTAGGTGATATGGATATGATTGTAACCTCTACCTCGGGGGCGGGCAAGAAAATCCTTGATATTATGAAAGTTAAGCCCGGCTGCGTAATCACGGATGTAGCCCGGCCGCTCGATCTTCCTGCCTCTGAGGTAGCCAAGCGGAAAGATGTACTCGTCATTGAATCCGGCGAAATTCAGTTACCCGACGGCGTAAAAATGAAGAAATCCATCGGGCTGCCACACGGTATTATCTACGCTTGTCTGGCCGAAACCATCGTTCTGGCACTCGAAGGGCGTTTTGAGGTATTTACTATCGGACGCGATACAGAGTGGGAAAAGGTCAAGGAGATTTATAAGCTAGGGCTAAAGCACGGTATGAGACTTGCCGCCATTTCGGGCGTAAACGGCGTTTATTCGGATGAGGATATCGCGCAAGTGGCAGCCAACGCACGCGAAGCACTCAAAACGTGGAAGAAAGCCGAGCCGCAAAAAACACCCGCTTAAAAGTAATAGCTGAGCTTTTTGAGGCGATAAGAAGTTCAGCTTAGAGGAATTTTACGTTTTTCTTTTGTAACTTTCAATTACGATGGAAAAGAAACATTTAGCAGTTGCTTTACAGGGCGGTGGATCCCACGGCGCATTTACATGGGGTGTTTTAGACCGCTTTCTGGAGGAAAAAAACCTAGTTTTAGATGGCTTTTCGGGTACCAGCGCAGGAGCAATGAATGCAGCTCTTTTAGCCTACGGCCTACACAAGAGGTCTCCCGAGTTTGCGCAGGAGTTATTAGAAACATTCTGGAAACGTGTCTCAAATTTCGCGCTATTTTACTCGGTTCAGCCTAGTCCGTTCGACCTACTCATTTCTGGGGAAGGGAATATGGATTTTTCGCCAGGTTTTGTGAGCAGTGAAATCGCTTCTATGTTTCTTTCTCCCTACCAAACAAATCCCGCAGACCTCAATCCACTTCGCAATATCTTACTCGAAATGATTGACTTTCAGTCACTTCGAGGGTGTACGGCGACAAAGATTTTTGTCTGTGCCACCAATGTCCGCCGTGGGCGCGCCAAAGTTTTTAGCTTAGCAGATATTTCGGTAGATGCTTTACTGGCTTCAGCTTGCTTACCACGACTTTTTAAGGCGGTTGAAATTGACGGAGAAGCCTACTGGGATGGAGGTTTTATGGGTAATCCACCCTTGTATCCGCTCTTTGATGGTACAGATTGCTCCGACGTGATGGTCGTTCAGATTAACCCCATCAACATCGAAAAAACACCTATGTCGGCTCCCGAAATTCGAGATCGTGCCAACGAGCTTAGCTTTAATACCAGCCTGATGCTCGAAATGCGACGCATCGCCTTTGTGGATAAGCTTATTGATCGAGGCGTTGACCTGGGGAAATCGTTCCGGAAAATATATATCCATAACATCAACCCTGAAAAGGATATGGAAAGGCTGAATGTCTCCAGTAAGCTTAACGCTCGCTGGAAGTTCTTGACAAAACTCCGTGATCTCGGACGCGACTATGCCGAAAGTTGGCTCAACGAGAACTTTGATAACATCGGGAAAAAGTCCTCGTGTAATATCCGAGAAACGTTTTTGTAAATGTGAGGTTTAACTCTCGTATGCAAAAGAAAAAACTGACTTACGAGCCAGTAAAAGACTTATACTGGCTAACGGACAGCCGAAATTTATCAGTCCCCAAAAAAACAATTTTCTTTGCCATTGACGGAGAGAACCACGATGGGCATAAATTTATTCCCGAACTTATTGAAAAGGGGGTACGCTTTTTTGTCGTCGAAAAAGCCCCGCAATCAACAAAGCACGATACTGTCTTTTATCAGGTTGAAAGTACGCTCAGTGCCTTACAATATCTTTCGCAGAGACACCGTGAGCAATTTGCGATCCCCGTAATCGGAATAACAGGAAGTAATGGAAAGACTACGGTAAAGGAATGGCTTTTTGAGTCCCTCAAAGGCAACTTTGTCATTGCCAAAAGTCCAAAAAGCTATAACTCTCAGTTGGGCGTACCCCTCTCTATACGTGGCATGCGCGCAGGACATGAGCTAGGAATATTTGAAGCTGGAATCTCGGAAGTAGGAGAAATGGAAAAGCTTACTCCTATTATCCAGCCTACGCTAGGCGTGTTCACGAGCCTTGGCACAGCCCATGATGCAGGCTTCTCGGATCGTCAGCAGAAAGCGGCCGAAAAAGCAAAGCTTTTCCAAACTGCTCAAACCGTTATTTATCC
>CAZNAK010000460.1:0-2600 GCA_964570645.1 uncultured Cytophagales bacterium
CAATAGCGTTGCGTCCTGTTGGTAGAATCTTTAAGGTTAAGACCAACAAAAGAGGCTGTCGTGCGTTTTTTCTGGCATGAAAGAAAATGTACTCATTACGGGTGGGACAGGCTCTATTGGTACGCGCCTGACCGAGGTTTTACAGCAGTCTAACTACACGGTTTCTTACCTGACTCGCGACGCAAGCCAGCAAGTACCCGAAAGTGTGACTTTATACGAGTGGGACATCCGCGCGGGAAAAATGGACGAAGCCGCCATCCAGAATGCTGACCACATCATCCACCTAGCGGGTGCAGGGATTGCCGATGAGCGTTGGACCGAATCACGGAAAGAAGTTATTCTGAAAAGCCGTACCGAGACGGCAAAGCTTATCAAAACTTACCTGCAAAAGTATCCGCATCATGTGCGTACATTTATTTCGGCTTCGGGGATTTCGCGTTACGGGCTTGATACAGGTGCGCGCATCCTGCATGAGGACGACGAACCCGCCGATGACTTTGTAGCAAAGGTTGTTTTGGCTTGGGAAGAGGCAGCCGACGAGATTGCCGCCCTGGGTATCCGTACCGTGAAGCTGCGTCTGGGCGTGGTCTTGACCGAGACGGGCGGTGCCCTTGAGCGCATTGCCCAACCGATCAAACTTTACGCGGGCGCACCCATTGGTGGTGGCGATCAGTACGTTTCTTGGGTACACATTGATGACGTTTGCAGAGCCTTCCGTTTTGCCATCCAAAAGGAAGGTTTTACGGGAGCCTTTCACGTCACTGCACCCGACCCCGCGACTAACGAAGAGCTTACCAAAGCTATTGCTAAGGCGTTGAATAAGCCGCTGATTCTTCCTAACGTTCCTGCTTTCGCGCTCAAACTGGCTTTTGGTGATATGGCGAATCTTATCCTTGGAAGTAACAGGATTTCTTCCCAAAAAATCCAAAGCAAAGATTTTGTTTTTGATTTCAAAAACTTAGAGAACGCTGTGGCGGACTTGCTGTAAACGCGAGAAGTAGTTGTTTACCTTGCTTTACTTTGTTATTATCCGCTAAGAATATAGGGCGTTGCCCCATGCTAAAGCTCCTACTCCTTCAGAGCACTCCTGTTGCGCTGAAAGTTTTTAAAACATAATTCACTTTAAAAAATTAAATAACCTCCGATGAAACGATCCATTTTTCTTCTTTTGACTTTATATTTTGGGTTAATAGTAGCGGGAATGGCACAAAAAGAACCTCCCGTCGCGCTTGTCATTCATGGTGGAGCAGGTGTGATCCTAAAAGAAAATATGACTCCCGAAAAGGAAGAGGCTTATACCCAAAAGCTCCAAGAAGCCCTAGACAGCGGTTACGCAATCTTGCAGAGTGGAGGTACAAGCCGCGATGCCGTAACGCGTGTCCTGATGATTCTGGAAAACTCCCCTTTGTTTAATGCAGGAAAAGGCGCAGTTTTTACTAATGCTGAAACTAACGAGATGGATGCTTCCATTATGGATGGTAAGATATTGGAAGCAGGAGCAGTAGCGGGTGTGACTACGATCAAAAACCCGATTTTGGCGGCACGGGCGGTCTTGGAACGCTCCCCTCATGTGATGCTTACAGGAAAAGGGGCAGAGGTATTTGCGGAGTCTCACCACATCGAAACTGTATCCCCTGACTATTTTAGTACCGAACATCGCCTCCAGCAGCTTGAACGTGCCAAAGCCGCCGAACCACGCGGGCAAATCCATGACCCCTCGGAAAACGCCTACAAATACGGAACCGTGGGTGCGGTCGCCTTGGATAAATTTGGTAACATCACTGCGGCAACTTCTACGGGTGGAATGACCAACAAACGCTACGGGCGAGTAGGTGACTCACCGATTATTGGGGCAGGAACATACGCGGATAACAATACCTGTGGCGTTTCGTCAACGGGACATGGCGAGTTTTTTATGCGTTATTTAGTGGCTTATGATATTGCTGCGCTGATGAAATACAAAAACTATAAACTTCAAAAAGCCTGCAAAGAAGTCGTGATGAAAAAACTCAAGAAAGCAGGCGGAAGCGGTGGCGTGATTGCGCTAGACAAAAAAGGTAATGTCGCGACGATTTTTAACTCTCCGGGGATGTTTCGGGCGTTCCGCGATGCAAAGGGAAACTCAGGAATCGGAATTTATGGCGACAACTAACAGGCCTTTAGCGGCGCGGTACAGTGCTTTCGCACTTGAAGCGGGCACCGACGAAGTAGGGCGTGGCTGTCTGGCGGGGGATGTGGTAGCGGCGGCTGTAATCCTTCCTGCTGACTACCTCAACGTCCAACTCAGAGATTCTAAAAAGATTTCAGAGAAACTGCGTCTCACACTTCGAGACGAGATTCAGGCTCATGCTATTTCGTATGCGGTTGCCTCGGTATCACCAGCAGAGATTGATGAGATTAATATTTTGCAGGCTAGCTTTCTGGCCATGCACCGCGCATTAAAGATGCTCAACCCTCAACCCGAGTTCATCTTGGTGGATGGGAATCGTTTCAAAAAGTACGAAAATATCCCTCACGCCTGTCAGGTGAAGGGAGATAATCGGTTCCTGTCGATTGCAGCGGCTTCTATTCTTGCCAAAACACATCGGGATGAACAAATG
>CAZNAK010000461.1:0-829 GCA_964570645.1 uncultured Cytophagales bacterium
CTGATCGAGAACGAAAAGATTCAAAAGATCACACACGCGGGAGAAAACGACTTTCGGATTTTGATTCTTCAGTACGCGGTTCATCCACGTAATATTTTTGATACTCAGCTTGCTGCTGCCTTTCTTGATGGCGATCACTATCCTGCCTCGTTGCAGAATTTACTAAGAAAATATCTTGGTGTACGCCTTTCTAAAGGTTCTACGGTTTCGGATTGGGAAAAACGCCCTCTACGCCCCGAGCAGGTGCAATATGCCATTGACGATGTGGCTCACCTGCCCGAGTTAGCAAAAGTCATTAAGGAACGCCTAGCGAATACCAACCGACTGGTGTGGGCCTTGGAGGAGTGTCAGGTATTTGGTGATCCCACTTATTACTCTAGTGTCGATTTGGGAAAGAATCTTCGTAAGAAGTGGGCGCAAGAGCTTACACAAAAAAAGCGGATTTTCCTTTGGCGACTTCTTAATTGGCGGGAGGATTTAGCGGCTAAAACGGATACCCCACGTAGGAGAATTTTATCGGATGATCGCCTGCGGGCAGTGACGCAGCTTATCGGGAAGCCCATGAAGGTAGCGAAGAATGACCGTCGTTTGCCTAAAGGACTCGTGGACAAACACTGGAAGACCTTTACACAGCTTACGGAGGCTCCTGCCAACGCTGAAGAGGAGGCAGCGTTGGCGGCCTCTCACGCCAAAAACGAAGATAAATCTTCTCCTCAACGTGAGGCGACGCTGGAAACGCTTTATAACCTTATTAAATATCAGGCAACTGAGTTTGGAATTTCTCCAGAGATCATTATCTCAAGGCGCGAACTTAACCGAATGAAAGTAG
>CAZNAK010000461.1:839-2588 GCA_964570645.1 uncultured Cytophagales bacterium
TTACCCCCAAACCTAAAGTCAGGTTGGCGGCGCGAGGTCCTGGGAGATACCATGTTGGATTGGTTACAACGACAAGCAGGTAGCCTGGATGTTAAGTTTGTGGACGGCAAGTGTATCTTAGAGATGAAGTAACCTTTACAGCTTAAAGCCAACGACGAGTACGTCATCGGTTGGATTTTCATCTTGCCCTTTCCAGTCTTCGAGTTGTTTTTTGAGTTGTACTCTTTGTTCAGCTAGGGGCAGGTGAGTGTGTTGCAATAAGATACTCTTGAATCTGGGAGTCGTAAATTTTTCGCGTGTTCTGTCGTTTAACTGATCCGTGTAGCCATCGGAAAAAAGATAAAACGTGGTAGGCTTTTGAAAGGAAACGATGTGTTGTGTGTAGTCTCTGGTATGAAACCTCCTGTGCCCCCCAATAGAATGCCTTTCTCCGATAATCTCCCTCACTTCGTTTTCACCTTCTCGAATGTAAAAAAGTTTCATGTGCGCCCCCGCGAACGTGAGCGTTCTCAAATCCTTATCAATCGTACAGAGTGCCAGATCTACGCCATCTTGATTTTTCTTCTGATCTTGTTTTAGGATACGCCTAAAACGGTCATGAATTGCGCCCAAGGCTTCCGCAGGATTACCCATCTGTTGATCATGAACGCACTCACGAAGTAAATTTCGTGCTAACATACTTAACAAGGCTCCCGACACACCATGCCCCGTGCAGTCTCCAAGGGCAAAATAAACCTTATCTTTTACGGTTGTACTCCAATAAAAGTCACCACTTACAATAGATGAGGGAATATTCAAGACAAAATATTGACCAAGTACCTTTTTCAGTCGATGCTTTGAGGGGAGAAGTGTTTCTTGAATCGTTTTAGCATACCGAATATTACTTGTCAGTGCATGATTGCTATTCCGAAGCTCTTTCATTTTTCCTTCGATGAATAGGTTTTGAGCAACGATTTCTTCTTTTTGTTGAAAAATTTCACTGTTTTTTGCTGTAAGTAGCTCGTTTGCTTTAGTTTTTATTTGCTTTTGTCGATATAAAATAAAAGCAATAATAATAATGAAAAATGCAATGCTAGCAATACTGATTAAGGTGAAAAGTAGGCGTTGGTTTTCTGTTTTCTGAGCCAGTTGCTCTTCACGGAGGCGTTGGTTTTCTTTTTCTTTCGCTGCTATATCATACTTGGCAAGCACATCGGCGGTTTGTTTTTTGATTTTTTCTTCAAGGAATTTGATTTCCTGTTCGTGATACCTCTTGTTCCAGTCAAGTGCTGCCATATAATTTCCTTGCGTAGAGTCAAGTTTGTATAATTGTTCTAGTGCCTCGAAGGTAATTACGCTACTTTGAATTTCTGTTCCAATTTCGAGTGAGCTGACCAATGCTTCTTTTGCTCGCTCAAAGCGGTCGGTACTCTTGTAGAGGCTTCCTAAGGATAGGTGCGTTTCTGCCAGAAAGAACTTGTTCCGTGTTTCTCCAAAAATATCTTTTGCATCTTGAAAATAGCCCTCTGCGGCGAGGTATTCATTTCTTTTCAGGGCAAGTCTTCCTAAGCGGTCTAAAGCCATCCCCTGATATATTTCATCACCAACAAAGTCTAGGGCTTGAATTTTTTGATAGGTCTCCCTAGCCGCCTGATAGTCACCAACGGCTTGATAGTGTGTGCCTAAGCGGATCAAAAGTCCTGCATAGGTTTTGTTCGGGGGGTAGTTTTGAGTAAGCTCAATACCTTTTTTATATGACTCTACTGCTTT
>CAZNAK010000462.1:0-2577 GCA_964570645.1 uncultured Cytophagales bacterium
AATGAGGCTATGGTACTTACTTACTTTGAGGTCGGCAAAATGATCGTTGAAGAAGAACAGCAGGGCAAAGATAGAGCTGATTATGGTACGCAATTACTCAAAACAATATCTTCTTTATTGACAAAAGAGTTTGGAAAGGGTTTTTCGGTTACAAATATTCGGCAGATGCGGGCTTTTTATATGGCATACCGGAATCAGCAGACAGTGTCTGCTAGATTGGATGAAGAAGACATAAAAAGGAATTTTCTACTCAGTTGGTCTCATTATTTATTTTTGATGCGTATCGAAGAACTCCCTGAGCGTGCTTTTTATGAAATTAAAGCCTTCAAGAACAAATGGAGCGTTCGAGAACTTCAAAGACAATATGATGCAGCACTTTACATACGCCTGACTTTGAGCAGAGATAAGGACAGGTTAAAAGAACTTTCAGAAAAAGGACTCATTATTGAAGAACCCCGTGATGCCATCAAAGATCCTTACATCCTTGAATTTTTAGATCTTCCCGAAAAAAGTACTTACTCCGAAAGTGAATTAAAGCAGAGGCTTACAGACAAGCTCGAACACTTCCTCTTGGAGCTAGGAGCAGGTTTTACATTTGTTGCCCGACAGAAAAGAATCTCCTTTGAGGATAGACATTTCAGAATTGACTTAGTGCTTTACAACCGAATATTACGTTGTTTTGTCTTAATTGACTTAAAGCCCTACTAACTAAAGAAATTTAAAAAATGAACCCTGATTTCTCCAAAATTCTATACGATTCCTTCGAGCCAATCGCCAAAGAACTTCCCGAGCGTAGTTTCGAGGATTGGCAGACCGCAGAAAAAATCGCTGTCAAACCCTTTTACACACCCGAAGACCTTAAAAACGTCGAACATCTCGACTTTTCGGCGGGACTTCCCCCTTATCTGCGCGGCCCGTATTCGACCATGTACGTCACCCGCCCGTGGACGATCCGTCAGTATGCAGGCTTTAGTACAGCAGAAGAGTCCAATGCTTTTTACCGCCGTAACCTCGCGGCAGGGCAAAAAGGGCTTTCCGTAGCCTTTGACCTGGCCACACACCGTGGCTACGACTCCGATCATCCCCGCGTGAAGGGCGACGTAGGGAAAGCAGGGGTTGCCATCGACTCAGTTTTGGATATGAAAGTACTGTTTGACCGTATTCCGTTAGATAAAATGTCCGTCTCGATGACCATGAACGGAGCCGTCATTCCCGTAATGGCGTTTTATATTATAGCCGCTGAGGAGCAGGGTGTTTCGCAGGCACAACTCAGCGGAACGATCCAGAATGATATTCTTAAAGAGTTTATGGTGCGGAATACGTATATCTATCCGCCTACGCCGAGTATGCGAATTATTGCGGATATTTTTAAGTTCACTTCCGCCAATATGCCGCGCTTTAATTCGATTAGCATTAGTGGATACCACATGCAGGAGGCGGGCGCATCCAACGACCTTGAACTTGCCTACACCCTCGCAGATGGACTCGAATACGTACGTACAGGCGTACGAGCAGGCCTAGACGTAGATCAGTTTGCACCGCGTCTGTCGTTTTTCTGGGGAATCGGCATGAACCATTTTATGGAGATTGCCAAAATGCGAGCAGGAAGGATGCTTTGGGCAAAACTTATCAAGCAGTTTGCTCCGAAGAACCCAAAATCTATGGCTCTTCGGACACACTGCCAGACCTCGGGATGGTCACTCACGGAGCAAGATCCGTATAATAACGTCACCCGAACGTGCATCGAGGCAATGGCAGCCACCTTTGGACATACGCAGTCCTTACACACCAACTCTTTTGATGAAGCGATTGCCTTGCCAACGGATTTCTCGGCAAAAATTGCACGAGATACCCAGCTTTTCCTACAAAACCAAACAGGAATCACGCAGGCGATTGACCCTTGGGCGGGATCGTACTACGTCGAAAGCCTGACACACGAACTGGCACATCGGGCATGGGCACTCATTCAGGAAGTGGAAGAACTTGGCGGTATGGCAAAGGCGGTTGAAGAGGGCGTTCCCAAGATGCGGATTGAGGAAGCTGCCGCAAGAAAACAAGCGCGTATTGATGCAGGGAAAGACGTGATTATCGGTGTAAACAAGTATCAGACCGACGAAAAAACCGAAATGGAAGTTTTGGAAGTCGATAATGCTGCCGTACGCGAGTCACAGTTGGCACGACTGGCAAAACTCCGCACTGAACGCAACGAAGATGACGTGCAGGCTAGTCTTCGTGCTATCACGCGCGCGGCAGAGTCAGGCGAAGGGAATCTGCTCGGATTAGCCGTAGAAGCGGCTCGAAAACGCGCTAGTTTAGGTGAAATATCCGATGCAATGGAAAAAATATTTGGACGCTTTCAGGCGACACATCGTACTATTTCGGGCGTTTACTCGGGAGAGATTAAGCAAGATGGTGATTTCCAGAAAGCGCGTCAGTTAGCCGATGAGTTTGCAGATTTGGATGGTCGTCGCCCTCGGATTATGATCGCCAAAATGGGTCAGGACGGACACGACAGAGGCGCGAAGGTAATTGCGACAAGTTTTGCCGACCTTGGCTTTGATGTGGACATCGGACCAT
>CAZNAK010000463.1:0-2573 GCA_964570645.1 uncultured Cytophagales bacterium
AGTGTCCACTTGGACGCATCATACTGCCAGCATTTGCTGGTTTCATCTTGCCAGCGGATGCTGACTTTATTGTAGGTACAAGCGAGGACGCTTGCACCAAAGGGGGAAACTCAGAATGATCGGTACCAGAAATAGTGTGAACGTGCATTTTTATTTACAGTGATGCTCAACTCAAGTAGAACATTAAGTTATGTGCAATAAAAAAAGCAAGCTGTGAAAGTAGCAAATAAACCCCAAAAGGGTTACGCTTCTGAAAATTCATACGAAAGAATAGAAAAGCAATCCCGAAGGCAATCGCGAACCAAGCCAAGTAGTTTTGTAATAGAATCTCTGGGTTTGCCCACGTCCACCACTCAAAATGAATCGCCACAGGTTCGATTAACACATCTAGTAAGGTCATCATCAGGGCAGTCAGTACAGCTTTGAGCCAAATACTCTGACTTTCGAGCTTGTTTTCGATCAATGTCCCACAGACCACCGTCAATACCGCCCAGTTCAGACCGATCACTAACGGAACGCCTAGTACTTTAATTCCAAGGGGTTCGCCGTAGGTATATTCTCCGAAAATTACACCCGTCTGCACACCCAGAACCTCCATACCAAAGCCAATCAGAGCGGCGATACCAAAAAACTTAATGAACGTATCGCGCTGCCAAGTCGCTTGAAAGCGGATCAGAAAAATGCTGCAAATAATAAGATTAAGCGGAGTCAGCGCAATAAAAAGCGGACGGGAAAATGCCAGTATCATACCTAAAAAGCCAAAAAAATGTAGCGCGATAGTCAGACGAATGGCGAAGGCAAAGCTAATTTGATTCATTGTGTACAAAATACGCGTGAATTAGAACTAAGTACTCATTAAAAGAGAAAAAAGTTTTGATGAGCATGAGTGTTGCCCGTCGCTACGATGGAAGCAGCGGAGTTATTGACCGACACTTAATCACAACACCCTACGCACAAAAGCCACTTTGTCTTTCCAGTAGCCTTCCCACGAAACCCCGTCGGTGTAGTCGATTACAACACCACGGCTACTCGTGGAATGAATGATGGCAAACCGTTCTTCTTCAACCTTGTAAACCATAGCTACATGAAAGATTCGTCCTTTTTTTTCAAAGAAAATAAGGTCGCCCACTTGGATGTCTTTCGTCGGAATTTTTACGCCTTGCTGAGATTGAGATCGGGAGTCTCGTGAAAGCAAAATACCAATGTCAGCAAAGGCATAGCTTGTAAACCCAGAGCAGTCAAAGCCCTTAGGTGTGTTTCCTGCATATTTGTAGGGTTTCCCCAGCTGAGACTCGGCAGTAGATAGCAGCTTTTGTGCGCGCTTATCCACTACTTCTTTTTCTACTGCTGCTTCTTCCTTGGGCTTATCAACTTTCTCTTCAATGGGAAGCTTTTGCACGCGAGCAGCTACTTTTTCTTTCTTGGGTTTGCTTTCATTTTTCGTTGTGGGCTTTATGGTATTACAAGCACCGACAATGAAAAATATGATTCCCAAAATGAGCTTTGTACGCATAAGAAAAAGTTATTTAGGTTAGGAGATATAATTTTAACCCTTCTATAACAGGAAATGTGCCAAAATAAGGAGATTAAACCTACCCTAGAGCGTATAAGAAGTTCAAAAGATAAAAAATTTACGTATTCGTCTGGATGATCTTTTACCACTCCCAAAAATTACTTAATTTGTTATCTGATTTTTTACACTTAACCAAAATGAATCATGGCGAAAATCGCAGAAATTGAAGGAATTGGACCTGCAAAAGCAGAAAAACTTGCAAAAGCAGAAATCACTACCGTAGAAGGCTTACTCGAGAAAGGAGCCTCCAAAGCGGGGCGTAAAAAAATTGCTGAGGCTTCGGGATTAAAGGAATCCGAAGTGTTGGTTTTTGTGAACATGGCGGATTTGATGCGCGTAAATGGCGTAGGTAAGCAGTTTGCCGAATTACTTAAAGCCTCTGGCGTGGATACAATCAAAGAACTCCGTACGCGTAATGCAGCTAACCTTGCTGCTAAGATGCTTGAAATCAATACAGAAAAGAAACTCACCCGCCGCATTCCGAACGAAAAAATGGCGCAAGAGTTCATTGACGCAGCCAAAGAGCTTGAGCCAATGGTGACACACTAAAACGCTGAACCCTTGATTATAAAAGTTCTTGTAAGCGTGCTTGCAAGAACTTTTATCGTCTTATCAAAACACATTGACCTCTCGCTCCATGGTGATCCCAAAACGTTCTCTTACGGACTGTAAAATCTCTTCCGAAAGCTGATAAATCTCCTCTCCCGTTGCTCCTCCGTAGTTCACCAAAACGAGTGCCTGTTTGTGGTAAGTGCCGGTGTTTCCTACGCGTTTTCCCTTCCAACCACATTGTTCGATCAGCCAACCCGCAGGAACCTTTACACCACCAGCAGGCTGAGGATAGCTCGGGATCTTTGGATAAGTTTTACGTAAGCTATCGAACTTTTCTGCCGAAATAACGGGGTTTTTAAAAAAGCTCCCTGAATTACCGATTTCGTTGGGGTCAGGAAGTTTGAACTGACGGATTCGGATTACGGCTTCACTCACCGACTTTAGCGTT
>CAZNAK010000464.1:0-2569 GCA_964570645.1 uncultured Cytophagales bacterium
AAACTTGCATCAGCTTTCGCCGTATCTTTGTCCGATGCGAAAAGTTCTTTTCTTTTGGTTATTAGCGGTAGCTGGGCAGGCACAAACGCTCAAAATTTTTGACTTAGAAACGCGTGAGCCACTTTCCAACGTTTTGGTGTGGCAAGAAGGTACGCGAGAGCACTCAGACGGGGCGGGGCAGGTATCGCTGATTGAGTTTGATCAGAATGATAGTGAACCCATCACAATTCAGCATATTGGTTACACTCCGCAGGTTTGCACCTGGTCGGACTTGGAGCAATATGGTTTTCAAGTATTCTTGAAAGAACTTGCGCAATCCACGGAACAGGTGGTCATCTCGGCTTCTAAGTGGGAGGAACCCTTAAACGAGGTAACGGCGCAAGTCGTGCGGCTTTCTGACAAGGATATAGCGCACATTCAACCTCAGACCGCAGCGGATTTAATTTCGGCAAGTGGAAAAGTGTATGTCCAGAAAAGCCAGATGGGAGGAGGAAGTCCGATGCTTCGAGGGTTTGCCGCCAACTCTGTCTTGTTGGTTGTAGATGGCGTTCGGATGAATAACGCTATTTTTCGGGGTGGAAACCTTCAAAATATCATTTTACTTGATCCTAATACCATTAGTCGTACCGAAATCATACTGGGTTCAAGCTCCGTATTGTATGGTAGCGATGCATTGGGAGGCGTGATTCATACACAAACCCAAAGCCCTACCAAGGACTTGCAGGGTGCTTTCTTGTTGCGTTATTCGTTAGCAAATAATGAAAAGACTGCCCATGCGCAGGTCTCTTTCGGGAAAAACGAATTTCGCTTTTTTACGGCACTTACCTTCAGTGATTTTGACGATCTCCGAACAGGTAATTGGCGACCAAATTACCCCGACTTTGGCAAGCGCACGGAGTACATCATTCGTCATGATGGCGAAGATGTGATTGTGCCTAACAAAAATATAAACCTTCAGCGATTCTCAGGTTACTGGCAGGCTAACGTCTTGCAAAAAATTCAATGGCGAAACTGGCAATACAGTTTGCAGTTTTCTACTTCGTCGGATATCCCACGTTATGACCGTTTGATCGAACGGCGCAACGGACAACTTCGGTCGGCGGAGTGGTACTACGGACCGCAGAACTGGCTCATGCAGTCTTTACGCTATCAGCACGACAGAAAAAGTGCGCTCTGGGATGAGTTCCGAGTGGTTTTAGCACATCAGCGCATCGACGAAGACCGCATTGATCGCAGATTTGGAAATCCGACACTTCGCCGTAGAGAGGAAGACATAAACGTATTTTCCCTGAATGCAGATTTCCAAAAGTCCATGGGGCGAGCGCGGATTTTTTATGGCTCTGAGATTGTGACTAATGTCGTTAATTCTTCGGCGACAGCCCGAAATATTGAGACAGATATAACTACTCCTACGGCTACGCGCTACCCTGAGGGGGGAAGCACGCTGACAAACGCGGCGGCTTACGGGCTGACTAAGTGGGCGTTATCCCCACAGCAGACCCTAAACCTTGGGCTTCGGTTTACGCAAAATTGGCTTTGGACGGACTTCGGGACAAGTGATTTTTTTGATTTCCCCTTCCGAACCGTGCGTTTGAATAACCGTGCGCTGAGTGGTGGCTTAGGCTTTAATCAACGTGTAGGGAGGCAGCAATTTTGGTTACAGGTGAACAGCGGTTTTCGTGCGCCCAACGTAGATGACGTAGGTAAGTTTTTCGACTCCGAGCCGGGTAATGTCGTCGTACCCAACCCCGACCTTTCTCCCGAACTGACTCTCACCACAGAACTGGGCTGGCGAAAAACAAAGGGACGCTTTCGGGCAGAGACAAGCGTTTATTATACGCGTTTAAGAAATGCGATTGTACGCCGTCCGTTTACGTTCAATGAGGCAGACTCTATTTTGTACGATGGTGAGTTGAGCCGTGTAAGTGCGCTCGTGAACGCAGGGCGTGGCTATGTGTGGGGCTGGCAGGTTTCCACAGAGTGGGATATTTCATCAGCGTTACACTGGCAGGCGAGCGTGACCTACACCGACGGACGCGATCAAACCAAAGACATTCCGCTACGGCATATTTCTCCTCTTTTTGGACAAACGACGCTTTCTTGGAAGAAAAAACGCTGGCAAACCCGTTTTTGGGTGCAAGCACACGCCCAAAAGCCTTTTTCAGAGCTTTCTCCCTCGGAACAAAACAAAACTCATCTGTACACCGACGACGGCACACCCGCTTGGTGGACGCTTAACGCACAGGTAAGCTACTCGTTTTCGGAGGCTTTAGTGTCCCGCGTAGGTTTGGAAAATATCTTAGATCGTCATTATCGTCCGTTTTCTTCTGGTATTAGTGCGGCAGGACGAAACTTGATGGTGAGTTTTAGTGGGCAATTTTGACGCTCAGTTTGTTGGTATTGAGGGGGTAGAAACAAAAATTGGTTCAACTAGGATTTTCAGGAATTTGCTAAATTTAGGGAAAATAAATCCCTGCTAAAATGGAAGAGCTATTCACACAGTTACTAGACCTCCCCCCCTTTGGAAGTGACCTTAGCGGAGGTTGGTTCACGTAAAATTGTCCTTCAT
>CAZNAK010000465.1:0-2566 GCA_964570645.1 uncultured Cytophagales bacterium
TACCATTGGCATTCTGTTTTGTGTATATTTTTGTTCCTTTCTTCTTCTCTTGGTATCCTGCCAAGAAAACTTAATTGAGGAAAATGTAAAAGCAAAGCCAGAGGAAAGGCAAAATACAAGAGTAGAGGAAGAGACTACTCCTGATCCCTACCAACGGGGCACACCTCCAGTGCTTATTTACGTAATCTGAGCTAAAACAACTCCTTCTCTCCCTGTAAATACTGCTCTTTGTCGATGACCAGTCCGCGTTTGTTATACGTCTTCCAGATGCCTTCTTTGATGCCTTGGCGATAGCGTCCACGGATTTTTAGCGTTTTACCGTCTTCGTAATATTCTTTGTATAGCCCGTCCCGAACCTTTTCGACTTCGCCGTTTTCGCCTTCATAGTCTCGCGTTCGGACTTTGTACTTTAAAGCACCACTTTCGTAGTACCCCGTCTCCGTTCTTCCAGAGAGATTTAGTTGGCGCACATCGTCCTCACTCAAAAGGTCTCGGCTCAGTACATTTATACT
The DNA here is from genome assembly GCA_964570645.1 of uncultured Cytophagales bacterium. GTDB lineage: Bacteria > Bacteroidota > Bacteroidia > Cytophagales > Bernardetiaceae > DAISIL01. Next base: position 513 of record CAZNAK010000465.1, read on the forward strand.
TGCTGGAAGTTCCTGCGGACCCATGTTTTCTTCCGAGAACATTGAAGTGATTCGGTTTAAGCCCCGTTGTTTGTTGCCTTCGCGCTGGTATTTGCGTTGGGCTGCGATCAAATCATTCATTCGGTTACGCACTTTACTTGGCTCCTCGAAATGTGCGTAAAGTTTGGTTTCAAACATTCCGTCGTCCTCACGGAGTTGCATCCCGATTTGAGAAAAACAAACGATAAAATTACGGTTCAGGCGGAGATCGGTGTAACTCTCAGTATCCAGGAAGCCGCGCATCGTGTTGGGCAACGTCCCTGTATTGAGGTAAGCGAAAAAGGTCGAGTTATCATTGAATCGGTAGAAAAAGTCACGGAAGTTCTCGTCAGCAGCTAGGGTGAGGTCAGCCTGATAATCGTCGATGATAGATTTTAGCGTCTGCGGTGAGTTACTGAACACCACATAATCCTCCACGATAGTGAAATACGGCTTTTCAATCTTATCGAAATAGCGTCCCAAAAAAATTTTGAAGAAACCTTTAATCGACAAAAAACTGATTTGATGCCGGTTGTACTCAAAGGTTTTGAACTTGACAGGGGTTTTTCGGCGGACTTGATCGGTGATAAACGACAGCCGTTCCCGCGCAAAGTTGATGTCACTCGAACGGATTGCGAGGGCAAAGCGGTCTTCGGCGGCTAAATCTGAGCGGTTGATATGTACAACCGCCATCTCGTCGGCCATCCAACTCATCACATCCTCACGTAAGTTGATTTTGAGGAACTTTTCGAGCTTACGGACGCTCTTTTCGTACTCGGCGTAGCTGCGCTCATCTTCCTGCAAAAAGGCATCTACGTTATCATAAAAGGTTAGAAAGTCTTCAAAAGTCAGGCTGAAATAAAACGAAGTATTTTGCGGCAAAATCCGTGGCGCACGCACATCACCGCGCCCTGATGCCATCGCTGCCCGCACATACGATCCTAACGTATCCCGAATGGTGGTCGCTCCCTGAAGCGAAAGCACCTCCAACTCTTCGCCCTCCTTATCAATCTCCAGCCCCAAAGCACTAAAGCGCAACGAACGGCTCAAATCCTTCACGTAGGGGTTCTGTTCCTCCAAAAAATAGCCCGCAAACTCATCCAGATAATCGTATTGCACATACAAATCCCCTATGCCACGAGCGGCTTCCCGTTGCGCGATCTGAAAATATTCATCTTCGGCGTAGTAATCCGTATTTTTTCCCAAAATGGTTAGGCGTACCAGAGAGTCTGAGGGCGAGGCGATAAAGAGGTTATTCAAAAAAGCAAAAGATACCAGCGGGGCAGACTCTGGCTCGCTCAAATCATAGACCTTATGGATCGGAATGGTGTTAAAGCTATCCGAAGGCACAATTTCGTAGCCTTCAAGGTACGTATTGAGTGTTTCTGTCCCCGGAATAGAAAACCTCCCGCCCATGTCGGCGAGGAGTAAAAACTCATATGTGGACTTTTTTGACGGATGCGGATGTGCCGAAACCGTGATATCTTTTCCCGAAAACACCCAGTCTGTGAACTGCGGATACTTAGAAAAAAGGGCGTTTACGGCATCTGTCCCTTGGGTAAGCTCACGGAAGTCCGCTTGCTTTTGGAGGTGCTTCCAGAACGCGCTTTCACTGATTTTCCGCCATGCTTTTGCGCCGTTATCCGTCTGGATGATAAAAATGCCATCACCGGGGACGCGCTCCATCGGACTGTAATAAGTTACGCTGAACTTAATATATGCGTAAATGCCCAAAGAGGCGACTAGCAAAACCGCAAAAATGATAAGAAACTTTCGGAATAGGGATTTCAACTTCTTCATAAATACAAATTACGAAAAAGTTTGGGTTTAAAGATTACTTTTTTGGGTGCTTGAGCAGCATTTTAAAAACTCTCTTCTACTTCTTCTTCCCACCTACAACCCGATTGGGGTTTTGGCTCAAAAAAGCTTTCCAGCCGCCCCCACCCGAAGCGTTGCCCAGCGGTGACTTGGATTGATAATAATGACAAACCGCCACCGAGCCAGCATCCGTAGCGTCCAAAAAGTCAGGCATCTCT
>CAZNAK010000466.1:0-2566 GCA_964570645.1 uncultured Cytophagales bacterium
AAAGCGAGACCGGTACTTTGGCAACGCACGAACGGTACGTAAGATTATTGATGAGGCAGTCAAAAGACAACACCTCAGAATGTCAAACGTCCCCTCGGCAGGACGAACCGAGCAAGCCCTCAAGACGCTCTCTACCCATGACCTTGAAAAGATTAACTTTCGGGAAGAAGCCAAAAGTACCCGCGATAAGCTGGGTTTTCGGATGAGTGACCGGAATTAAATAGTGTTTTTTCTGTTTTATCGGAAAAAACGCAGCTTTCATTTTTCACCTTAAAGCTTGATACTATGACAAACGAAAACATTTTAGTAGAGGAGCGTTCGCGCGATACTGGTAACTTTTTGGTCGGACGCTTACTCCCTTTTCGCAAAAAGCGGCAAGCAGGTCCCTTTACCTTTATCGACCACATGGGACCCGCACAGTTGGGGGCAAGAGAGTACATGGATGTTGATCAGCATCCGCACATCGGACGCTCAACCTTGACTTACCTTTTGGAAGGACAAATTGAACATCGTGATAGCACAGGAGTATCTCAGGTTATCAAACCGGGTGGTGTCGGCTTTATGACCGCCGGCAGCGGCGTGACCCACACCGAGCGCACCCCCAAAGCCCTTCGTGACGGAAACCCCTTCACGGCACACGGCTATCAAATGCTGATCTCAAAAACTGAAAGTACCTGTTCGCTGGAGCTAGGCGAGCAAACACGCGTGTTACTCTTCGGAGGAAGATCGTTCCCTGAGCCGCGTTACCTGCTCTGGAACTTCGTTTCCGCGTCCAAAGAGCGTCTCCAAAAAGCCAAAACGGATTGGGAAAACTGGGACTTCCCTAAAGTACCTGAAGACGATACCTACATTCCCATACCCAGCAAAAAATAAACTATGCTGAAGCTAGGCTTTGAAGCAAAACGCGTTTTCACCAATTACACAGGACTGGGAAACTATTGCCGTACGCTGCTGGAGCAACTCGCCGAGCAGTTTCCCGAAAACCATTACGTACTTTACTCGCCCAAGCTGACACGCAACGCCCGAACAGCGTTTTTCTCTGAGCATCCCGCTTTTTCGCTACGCAAAATTTCAACGTGGGCGCGTAGCCTTGATTTACGAAAAGAAATTCAGACAGATAAGATACAGGTGTTCCACGGGCTAAGCCACGAATTACCCTGGAAACATTCCTCGTGCGCATCTGTTGTCACGATCCATGATTTGATTGCCTTGCGCTTTCCTGAGCAGTACTCGGTTGTAGATCGTAAGATTTACCAAACGAAGATGAAACGTGCCTGTCAGACTGCCGATCACATCATCGCGATTAGCCAAAGTACTAAGCGTGATTTGATGGACTTCTACGCGCTTCCCGAGAGTAAAATCAGTGTGGTTTATCAGGATTGTGACCCAGCATTTCGGCAAGTTTGTACGGAGGAGGAAAAAGCCGCTGTCCGCCAAAAATACGAGCTACCCGAACGCTTTTTACTTTCCTTGGGAACAATTATCGAACGGAAACGCCTTCTTTCGATACTCGAAGCCCTGTACAAGATGCCCGAAAAAGACCGTATCCCTTTGGTCGTTGTCGGAAAAGGGGGGGCTTATCGGGAGAAGTGTCATGAATTTGTAACACAGAAGCAGCTAACCAAATGGGTTTACTTTCGGGAGAATATCACGTTTCAAGACTTACCCGCACTCTACCAGCAGGCACGAGTCTTTTTATACCCTTCGGCTTATGAAGGCTTTGGGATCCCCGTTTTGGAGGCGCAGCACTCTGGAGTACCCCTGATTACCTCTCGTTTTTCGTCTCTACCCGAAGTCGGTGGGGCGCATTCCATACAGCTTGATCCTGATGACACTGAAAATCTCAAGACAGCGATTTTAGAACTTATAGCGGATAACGAGCGTCGCCAACAGATGATCAAAGAGGGATACAAGCACGTCGAACAGTTTGCTGCCGAACGGACTATCCCGCAGTTGATGGGTGTTTATCAGAAACATATTTAAGGCGAATTATGGTTTACAAGGGTACGTAGGGCGTTGCCCTTCCAGCGTAAGTACTTCACTAAACCGTTGTCTGTGTCTTCACAGACAACTCAGGTTTTTTAACCACTCCCCGAACCCGGGGTGACTTTATGCTTTTTCTTACGCTTGTTACGTTTGCCCATGTCTTTGTTACGCCGCTTTTTGAACATCTTTTTGGTTTTTCGCTTTGTCTTTTTCTTGTAGAACAGCCCACTTTTGAGGTCGCGCTCGTACTGGTCGGTCTCTTTGGGGTTGGTACGTGCTGAAATGCCTTTTTGTACGGGTTTGCTTCCAAACAACAACTTAGGGTCAGAGTCCAGATACGTAGGACATTGCGAGCGTTTGGAGCAAGTGGTTAAAGTTAAAAGTAAGAGTAAGAGCAAGGTAAATAGTCGCATAGTAAAGCAAAATTACATAAGGTTTAACTAGGATTTTTAGGAATTTGTTAAATTTAGAGAAAATAAATCCCTGCTAAAATGGAAGAGCTATTCACACAGTTACTAGACCTCCCCCCTTTGGAAGTAACCTTAGCGGAGGTTGGTTCACGTAAAATTGTCCTTCATTG
>CAZNAK010000467.1:0-2564 GCA_964570645.1 uncultured Cytophagales bacterium
ACGCGCACCTGAGCAGCCGATTGGGTGTCCGAGCGATACACCTCCACCGTTGACGTTTACCTTTTCGTCGCTGATCTTCATTTTTTCGTTAAACGCCAACACTACAACCGAAAACGCCTCATTTACCTCCGCGTAGTCGATGTCGTCGATAGTTAGACCCGCACGCTCAAGCGCGATAGGTGCCGCTTTAGTCGGTGCTGTGGTGAAAAACATAGGCTCATGGGCGGCGTCGGCAAAGGAAGCAATTTTTGCCAAAGGCCTAAGCCCAAGCTCCTCTACCTTCTCTTTGCTTGCTAAGATAAGGGCGGAGGCGCCATCATTAAGTGTAGATGCGTTAGCTGCTGTCACCGTTCCCGTTTTACCGAAGGCAGGACGCAGACCAGAAATTTTATCAAACTTTACGCGCTTGAACTCTTCATCTTCTGAAACCATTACAGGATCACCTTTGCGCTGTGGTACAGGAACTGCTACAATTTCGGTAGCGAACGCACCACTCTCGGTAGCCTCAGCGGAACGTTTGTACGATTGAATCGCGAAGGCATCCTGTTGCGCTCGACTAAAGTTGTGAACTTCCGCCGTTTTGTCGGCAAAGTTACCCATTGGCACCTGATCATAGGCATCCGTAAGGCCGTCTTTTGCTAAGCCATCTATCAGACCACTGTCCCCATATTTGGCTCCCCAGCGTGCCGCAGGGACATAAAAAGGGGCTTGTGTCATATTTTCCATGCCACCACAAACGACCAAGTCGTTCATCCCCGTCATGATGGATTGTGCGCCAAACATCGTTGCTTTCATTCCTGAGGCACACACTTTGTTTACCGTCGTACAAGGTACGTTTTCGCCCAAACCTGCCTTCAGTGCTGCCTGACGTGCTGGCGCTTGACCCAAGTTTGCTGAAATGACGTTACCCATAAAGACTTCCTGAATCTGATATGCCGAAACACCCGCTTTTTCTAGCGCCCCTTTGATGGCAACTGCGCCCAATTCTGTGGCTGAAACCTTAGCAAATGCTCCTCCAAAACTGCCCATAGGCGTGCGTACCGCAGATACAATAAATACTTCTTTCATTAGATTGATCGAGTTTTTGTTGATGTTGACAGAAAGGTACATAGTTTTGGTGTAATTTTTTCGATTGTTAGGAAAAATCTATACTTATGCAGCGACCATATCCTACCGACGATACTTGGCTACAACTCCAACAGGCTACCTCATTTATTCAACGGAATACCAGCATTCAGCCCAAAGCAGGAATTATTTTAGGGACGGGACTAGGCGCACTCGTCGAGGATATTGATATGCGAACGGCGATGCAATACGCGGATATTCCCTATTTTCCGACTTCTACTGTGGTGAGTCATCAGGGAAAACTATTGCTAGGTTACCTCGATGAAGTACCCGTAGTCGTTATGCAAGGACGGTTTCATTATTATGAGGGCTACGACATGGACGCGGTAACGTTTCCCGTTCGGGTGATGAAAATGCTGGGGATCGAAGCCCTTTTTATCTCTAATGCGGCGGGTGGACTTTCGCCAGAACAAAACCTGAGCGACCTTGTAATGATTACCGATCACATCAACCTTTTCCCCGATAACCCGTTGCGCGGCCCAAACCTCGACAAACTCGGCGTTCGTTTTCCTGATATGAGTGATCCGTATTCGTTGGAATTACAGAAAATTGCTCGCTCCGTAGCCGATAAGGAAGATATTCGTTTGTTGGAAGGCGTTTATGCAGGCGTTCCAGGGCCGAACCTCGAAACACCCGCCGAGTACAAGTATCTACGAATCATTGGAGGAGATATGGTCGGAATGTCCACAATCCCTGAGGTGATTATCGCAAGACACATGCGACTTCCTGTACTCGCCATATCGGTCATCACAGACCTCTGTACACCCAAAAAACTCCGCCCGATGACCATTGAAGAAGTGATTGCCGCCGCCGAAGCCGCCGAACCCGCTTTACTTACTTTATTCCGCACCGCCTTACCGGCGTGGGCAGCTACCAAACTGATGACTGCGTAAAAGACAACTGCTGGGTGAGCAAACACCCAACTATTTAGTCTGATCACTTAGAATTTAATACTATGGATTTGTAAAGACGCACTGTTGTGCGCCTAAAACCATAAAGAGATTCACGGTTGTGAATCTCTACACATGAGATGATTGGAGATCATTTGACTGGACTATTTTAGTTGGTCAGGTAGAATACTACTGCATAAAAGTAGTTTCTGCAGGCGGTTTTGTACTTATTCGCCGTAGTCGTGTGTCTTCACCGACCACATTCTGTATGCTCAGATACCCTACTTTTGGGGCGTGTACCGCAGCTTTTCCAGCATTTCGGAGGTCATGGGATCAGCATAAGTGCCATAAGGAATGCCATCGGCTGCCAGACTTAGGTCATCTTCGTATCCCTCTTCCTTTAACTCTTCAATTGCCTTGGATAATGTATTAAAACTTCTCACATCTGTTTTTTTTTATAATTTGATCTAATGATAGTACAGCTGAAAATGGACAATGTTTAAAGAAATTAAAAATGAAAGCCTCCACCTGCGTAAAAATTAAACATTT
>CAZNAK010000468.1:0-443 GCA_964570645.1 uncultured Cytophagales bacterium
ATCATAGAATTTTAAAGGCTTCCTGAAAATCCTAGTTGAGCCGATGCTAGGATAAGCAGTACGAAATTGCAAATCTCGCACAGCCCCTTTAGCTCTCCCGACGGAACGCCAGAGGCTGAGGTCGTACTGGCAGCGGGAGAGCTGGCACAGTTTGTCATCACGGCGGAAGACAAAGCTTTGGTAATTAATAATGAATCTGCTGGTGAAGGAGAGGTGCTAGTAGAGGTGAGACAAGGGGCATTCTTAAAAGTATAGCGGTTTACTCATTCTACATGCAAAAATATTTGAAGAGAAGTCTTTGGGTGTTTTTTTATTTTTGGGCCAAAAAATGGAAGTAAACCCTTGGAAAACTCTTTCCTCAGAAGAAAAATACGATAACCCTTGGATTAACGTCCGCGAAGATCAGATCATCAATCCCGCAGGAGGACGTGGGATTTACGGGC
>CAZNAK010000468.1:453-2564 GCA_964570645.1 uncultured Cytophagales bacterium
CAAAAATAAGGCAATCGGGATTATTCCCGTAGATGAGGAGGAAAACACGTATTTAGTCGGGCAATATCGCTATGCTTTAGATTTGTACTCATGGGAAATCCCGATGGGCGGCGGACCAAACGGCTCGGATATTTTAGAATCCGCCAAGCGCGAACTCAAAGAAGAAACGGGGTTTACGGCAGCAAGTTGGCAGCAAATTTTGCACCTTCACACCTCCAACTCCGTAACAGATGAGGAGGGCTTTGTATTTCTGGCGCAAGACCTGAAGGCAGGGGAAACAGATTTTGAAGACACTGAAGACATCAAAATCTGGAAATTGCCGCTTTCGGAAGCGATTAAAAACGTTTTCAGCGGAAAAATCACCGATGCCATCAGCGTAGCGGGTTTACTGGCCGTAGAACGATGGATGAAGTAAAAGGGAAGACTAGATGGAAGCTTGATAACTGAACGTGCTTACAGCAAGTGTATCGGGGCAGGCTGCAATGAGTTCCTCAATATTTTTTTTATTGATGGGATGAGTCCAAGCCTGAGGAAGCACTTCTTGTAGTGGTAAAAGCGCGAAACGCCGTTCTTGCATACGTGGATGGGGTACGGTCAGGGTAGGCGAATCAATAATTTGATGCTCATAAGTCATAAGATCAATGTCGATCAGACGTTCCCCCCACCTTTCGAGGCGTTCGCGCCCCATCAGTCGTTCAATACAAAGCATCCGCTGGAGTAATACCTCGGGTTCGAGTGTGGTTTTTAGTCGAACTGCCTGATTGAGAAACTCGGGCTGGTCGGTTTTTCCCCAAGGGGCAGTCTGGTAAATGGCAGAAGTGATCTCAATTTCGCCGAGCTGACTGGCAATATAATCTCTTGCTTGCGCCAAATTCTGTAAACGATCCCCTAAATTTGTTCCCAGAAGTAAGGTTGTCACTTTAAAAAAGGAAAAATCGGGAATCATCATCTGATTTTTTAGTTGCTTTATATATATGATACGATTCATTTTAGTGTTGGGGCTGTGTCTTGGGATGCAGGGCGTTTATGCGCAAGCGGATTCTGTCCAGACAGATACGTTAACGTTCGAGTATCCATCGCTTCGGAAGCCTACCAAAGCTGCCTTACTCTCCGCTGCCGTACCTGGGGCAGGGCAAATCTACAATAAAAAGGCGTGGCAATTTCGTGTTCCCCTGATTTATCTTGGAGGTACAATCGTTAGTTACCTGATTATTGATAATCATGTGGAGTTTAAAAATTATCGGGAGGCGTTTATTGCCCGTAGTGACGGCAACCCTAATACGATTGAGGATCCGTTTTATGAACAGTTTTCGGATCAGCGGCTCATTCAGGTAAGGGATAACTTCCGTCGTGATCGCGATTTTTATATTATCATCGGAACATTTTTGTACGTGCTCAACATTGCCGATGCTGCGGTTACGGCGCACCTCAATGAGTTTTCGATTGATGACGACCTGAGCTTACGCGTTGTGCCACAAAGAGAACAGATTGGTATGGCGGGAAATCAGACGTTGATGGGGATCACGTTACAGATCCCCGTGCGTTAGATAAACGCTACATTTCGGTACAGTTCATCCATTGAGATGAGACAAATGGATTCAGAAGTTGGTGTTTCGATACACTTTTTCCACGTTTACTGTGCAGTCCTCTACGGTGAAGTTTCCTGTTTCATATTCTTCTTTTCCCCATTCACTATCTTTCCGATATACCTCGACGCATTGCCTTTTCTGCTCGACAAGCAAGATGGTATGTACAGAAGGAAGCGTTACATAACAGGGGAATTTGACTTCTCGGTCATAAGCTTCCGTAGAGGAAGAAAGCACCTCAACGATCACATTAGGATTCAATAAAACATCTTGTTTTTCTTCATAAAACTGTGGAGGGTCGCAGATCATCATCATATCTGGGTAAGCTGAAAGTTTACATAACTCGATGTATAAACGCATATCTGGCGAGGCAACTAGGCAGTCCTGTCCTTCGGCACAAAGAGAAAAAAAACTTGAAACCTTAGTGGTTAGAACGCTATGTTTGAGCGTCCCAATGTTTGAGCGTCCCACTCAATGCTGTCAACTTAAGCTTAGAAAGGTCTCTTTTTGGAGAAAAAGAACTTT
>CAZNAK010000469.1:0-2550 GCA_964570645.1 uncultured Cytophagales bacterium
GACAATTCAGCTAAGTTCATCGCCCCTAGATTTTTATTGTTATAAGATGTATTACCGCTACGACCATGACCATATTGTGGTGGAGGCACGCTCTTACGAAGCAGGCGCAACCCATGATCTGATACATCATCGCTACGAGATTAACCTAACGGGAACGGAAGTCAAACAGGAACTTCATGAACTCACACAGGACGCACAACATATTCCTGAGCCGGTGGTAGCGGATCAGATTCCTGTTTCGGAAGACATTTTTTATACGCTCAACGTCAGGGAAAAGGCATTAGTGATTCAAAAATATGGCCTCAGTTTAACGGGCGAAGTGATGGTAAAAGAAAAGGAAATAGAGAAATAACACGAGTAATCTAAAATAACGGTATTAAATGAGTGATAAACGGAACACTTCCCTCTCCTTTTGGGGAGAGATTGAGGGTAGGGCTTTGATAGTCAGAAGCTTAGCAAATTATTTACGTAGAAATAAAGGCACTTGGGGACAGACCTACTTTGATCCTGATCGTAAAACACCCGTTTCCGATAACACCCACGCCAGTGCAATCAGTGGCAAACAGCCGATCACGTTGTACCACAAAAAGGGTACGTTCATAATTTCAAGATAATTCAAGAAATGCACCGTCAGGACAAGTACCTCGGCAAAAACTCCCGCCACAAAAGTCTCTCGCGCTCTCACTTTAGGTAGGAAAAAGGCAACAAGAAAAATCCCCAGAATTGCCCCATACACCAAAGAACCTAATACATTAACGGCCTCAATGAGTGAGCCAAGGCGATTGGCAAAGAAGGCGAAAATGATCGCATAAACACCCCAAAGCACCGTCGCCCAGCGTGAGGCTTTCAGATAGTGCTTTTCAGGGGCATTGGGTTTAAAAACCCGTTTGTAAAAGTCCACAATCGTCGTAGAAGCTAAGGCGTTCAGCTCGGAAGAAGTCGAAGACATAGAAGCCGATAAAATGACAGCGACAATTAAGCCTAACAATCCCATCGGGAGGTGATCCTGGACGAAATGAATGAAGATATAATTGGTGTCGTTGGTATCCGCCTCGGGTTGAGATTTAAGAATGAGGTCGTCCGTCGCTGCCTTGATCTCTTTTTGTTCGCCCTCAAGGCGCATCAATTCCGTTTTGGCGGTAGTTACCCCTGTTTCATCGCCTTGGTCGAGGGCAGAAAGTAGCGAAAGTGCCGTTTCGCGTTTATCTTCAAAGACCATCTCATAATTCCCTTGAAGCTTCTCGTAATCCGCACTTACCCGCTCATCTTGGGTAATTTGCTCGGCTTGAACGCGGTTAAAGGTAATCGGTGGAGCTTGAAACATATAAAAAACGTACAGCATCGCCCCGATAAAAAGAATCGAAAACTGCATCGGGATTTTTATCATCGCATTAAAAAGTAATCCAAGTCGGCTTTGCCCCACAGATCGTCCCGACAAATACCGCTGCACTTGCGACTGATCCGTTCCGAAGTAAGAAAGCATCAAGAAAAAGCCCCCCAATACCCCACTCCAAATATTGTATTTACTCGATAAGTCAAACTCGAAATCTACGGCATTAAGTCGTCCCATCTTTCCTGCCAGATGAAGCGCGTCGCCAAAAGAAACCTCTTGTGGAAGCAGTTGTACCACCATCACCCCGGCCACAACCATCCCGATCAGGATAATCGCCATCTGCTGTTTTTGGGTCTGACTAACCGCCTTTGTCCCCCCCGAAACCGTATAAATAATTACCGCCGTACCGATCATCAGGTTTACCCAATAGATATTCCATCCAAGCAAGGAAGATAAAACCAAGGCAGGTGCAAAAATGGTAAAGCCTGCCGCTAGTCCTCGCTGAGACAGGAAAAGAAACGCCGCTAACAAGCGCGTATTGAGATCAAAACGCTTTTCAAGGTATTCGTAAGCCGTAAAAACGTTCAGTTTGTGATAAATCGGAACAACAAAAACCGAAAGGACGATCATCGCCAAAGGCATCCCGAAATAGATATGGATAAAGCGCATTCCGTCCGTATAGGCTTGTCCGGGCGCGGAAAGAAAGGTGATCGCGCTGGCCTGCGTCGCCATGATGGAAAGTCCAACGGTAAACCAAGGCGTGTCGCGGTCGCTCAAAAGGTAGCTTCGCATATCGCTGCTTCCACGACTTTTCCAAACCCCATACGCGATGATAAAAACCTGCACGGTAATCAAGATGCCCCAATCGAGTGTTGTCATGCGGTAAATCTACTAAAATTCGGTTTTAAGTGTAAGAAAGATTCTTCCTCAAGCAGGCAATTAGCACAGAACTTTTTAGTACTTTCATGCGTCTTACTCCCAGAGCAACCACTGAATCTTATGACCGTAGAATATCAGTCCGACGAAATCTTGATACGCCTTCCTAATTCAACCCAGAAAAAAGATGTACAAATCATGATGGATTATTTTAAGGCAATCACGTTACTAGCAAATAACAAAGGTTCAGAAGAAGAAGCCTTAAAAATTGCCAGAGAAGTTGATCAAAACTGGTCTAGTGCTTACGTAATGCTAAAAGTCGTCTGTCAAGACACAGACAA
>CAZNAK010000470.1:0-906 GCA_964570645.1 uncultured Cytophagales bacterium
CGGGTGAGTAGGAAGCCAGGGTCAGAAATGGCGGGCGTTCCTGCGTCTGAAACCAAAGCAAAAGTTTTCCCTGCTTTAATTTCTGCCGTCAGTTTCTCGACTTGCTGATGCTCATTGTGGGCATGATACGACCACATGGGCGTTTCGATTTCGTAGTGCTTGAGCAGAATGCCTGTCTTTCGGGTGTCTTCGGCGAGGATCACATCAACCTCACGCAACACACGCAGGGCGCGTAGCGTGATGTCTTCAAGATTACCGATGGGGGTGGGAACGAGAATTAACGAAGCTTCCATAACCACAAAGTTAAGCGAATCTGCTGGAAGATGGTAGTTCTGGAACCCTACATTATCGAATAATTACCTTCCTGACTTGCCCCTCAGCATTAGTTCTTAGACAAAGAAGATAAACTCCCTTTGGTAACTTTTGGGTAGGAATGCGAAAGTCATACAAACCACTGGCCGGAAAGTCGCGCCGCTTGTTGAAGTGAACTCTTCCCATCATATCATGCAGGCTAAGGTAGCCTTCGCCACGCCCAGAGGCAATAAAGACGTTGAGCAACATATTTTACTACTGGAAATGTTCATCTAACATGAGTTAAATCTAATAAAAGAATAGTGCAATAAGAAGAGACGGATAAAAATAAAACAGGGCTTGATTTGCCGCTGCTTTTATCCGTACCTTTGATACTATGTCAGATTTCCTTGAACACCTCAACGACAAGCAGCGCGAGGGCGTTGTGAACTCCGAAGGGCCTACCTTGATCATAGCGGGTGCAGGCTCAGGCAAGACCCGCGTGCTTACCTACCGCATCGCTCACCTTATGGAGCGAGGCGTAAAGCCTTACAACATCTTGGCTCTAACATTTACTAACAAAGCAGCCCGAGAGATGCGCGAACGGATTGAGTC
>CAZNAK010000470.1:916-2538 GCA_964570645.1 uncultured Cytophagales bacterium
GGTTGGTACGGATGCCCGAGACCTTTGGATGGGAACCTTTCACTCTATTTTTTCACGTTTATTACGTTTTGATGGCGACCGCTTGGGTTATGACAGCAATTTTACTATCTACGACACCGATGATTCGGTCTCTTTGCTCAGGACTATTATCAAGTCGTTCAACCTGGACGATAAGGTTTACGCACCAAAGCCGGTACTCAACCGCATCTCGAATGCTAAAAACCGGCTCGTTTCGTGGCAGGAGTACCTGCGGAAACCTGTTTTTGCCGAACAAGACCGACAGGCAAAAAAGCCAGAAATGGGCCGTATCTATAAAGAGTACGCTATCCGTTGCAAACGCGCTAATGCGATGGACTTCGATGACTTGCTGTTTCAGATGAATGTACTCTTTCGGGATAACCCTGACATCTTAGAAAAATACCAACACAAATTCCGTTACCTGCTCATAGACGAGTTTCAGGATACCAACTTGGCGCAATACCTGATTGTGAAGCGCATCTCGGAACAGCATAAAAATATCTGTGTGGTGGGCGATGACGCACAGTCAATTTACGCTTTCCGTGGAGCAGATATTCAAAATATTCTCAACTTTGAGCGTGATTACCCTAAGCTCCGCACGATCAAGCTCGAGCAAAATTACCGCTCTACCAAAACCATCGTAGAGGCGGCTAACAAAATTATCAAGAACAACCAAGAGCAGCTCAAAAAGAACGTCTGGACGCAAAACGACGGCGGTGAAAAGGTCGATGTTTTTAAAGCGACCACTGATATTGAAGAGGGGCGAATGGTTTCGACTTCAATCTTTGAGCAAAAAACCCAGAAAGGGCTTACCTACAACGATTTTGCAATTCTTTATCGTACCAACGCACAGTCGAGGGCAATGGAAGAATCCCTTCGGCGCGATAACATCAAATACCGAATCATCGGCGGGCTTTCGTTTTATCAACGGAAAGAGATCAAGGATTTGGTTGCCTACTTTCGGATGGTCGTGAACCCCAACGACGAAGAAGCCTTTAAGCGTTCGGTCAACCTTCCCAAACGCGGCATTGGTGCGACCAGCGTGGGAAAAATCCTGCAAGCCGCCATTCATCGAGGCGAACCTATTTGGAGCATTCTCACCACCATTGAGCAACACCTGCCGGGGCGTATCGGCAATGCGGTACGTGCGTATGTAACGCTGATTCAACTCATGCAAAAAAATACAGCGTCTAAAAATGCCTTTGAAGCCGCAAGCTACATCGCCAAGCAATCAGGATTGATAAAAGCCCTTTTTGATGATCAAACCGTAGAAGGACGAACGCGTTACGAAAACGTACAAGAACTCCTCAATGCGGCACAGGAGTTTGTCGATAAACGCGAAGAGGGCGAAGAAAATGGACTTGCAGCCTTTTTGCAGGAAGTTTCCCTGCTCACCACCGCCGATATGAGCGAAGAGGACGACGAGGCGGTAACGATGATGACCATTCACTCGGCAAAGGGTCTGGAGTTTAAGCACGTCTATTTGGTTGGACTCGAAGAGGATCTTTTTCCCTCCACGCGGATGATTTCGAGTCGTGCCGACCTAGAGGAAGAACGCCGCCTTTTTTATGTTGCCATCACACGGGCGGAGAAGCGCCTGACCC
>CAZNAK010000471.1:0-2531 GCA_964570645.1 uncultured Cytophagales bacterium
GTCCTTCAAGGTCGTATTCGTTAAAAAAAACGAGTTTTTGACGCTGTTTACGACTTCCCAGAGTCACCAGTATGCGATCTTCATAAACGGAATCGACGGTAATATTTGCCAGATAAGTATCTATTTGTTGGATAGCAGGCAGTACTTTAGCAAAGTTTTTTTGTTGGTCAAAATGCACAACAAAAGGTTTATTTTTAAGCTCCCCGCCCATGAAAATCCGATCTTTCAGGACCGCAAACTGTGCAATATTTGCCTTCACGATATTATCGAACCTAAGCAGCCGACCCCTTCCGCTATCCAGAGAGATAGTCAATACAGCTAATGCTTGTTCATTACGCTGAAACAGGAAGTAGTACTTGTTGCCGCTTCTGTAAAAGTTACTGAACTCAAACTTGAAGGGGATCAAGTGACGGGTCGCCCAGACGCGATTTAGGTCGCGGTCATAAAGCCAGAAGAGATACGGACGATCTCTTTTTTCAAGGCCGTCGGCTTCGAGCATCACTAAAGCACCTTGCTCACCAAGCGGAAAAGTCAGATAGTCGTTACCTAGGTTACGATCCACGGCTAACTCTACGCGTCTTACGATTTCAGGGGTATTTTGGGCGATGATTAGCTGAGTGGAACCAAGGAAAATTAGTAAGAAAAAAAAGCGTTTCAAATCGTTTCGAGTTTATCTTTGGTCTTTAGGAACAATCTAAGTTCGCACTAAGTTTTAGAAATAAAGAAAATACAAAATCCATGTTGGACACTCAAAAAATACGGGCTGACTTCCCAATTCTTCATCAAGAAGTGAACGGAAAGCCCTTGATATATTTCGATAATGCAGCGACCTCACAGAAGCCGCAAGTGGTCATTGATGCACTCAAAAACTACTACAACGGCTACAACTCTAACGTACACCGAGGCGCACACACCTTAGCCGACAAAGCGACGCAGGCTTTTGAGGAAACCCGCGACGTAGTGCAGGAGTTTATCAACGCAAAGCACCGCGAAGAGGTTATTTTTACACGCGGTACAACCGAAGGCATCAATCTAGTCGCCAACGCATGGGGGCGGAAAAACTTGAAGGAAGGGGATGAAATTATTCTCTCGGAGATGGAACATCATTCCAATATTGTTCCTTGGCAGCTTATTGCCGAGGAGAAAGGAGCGGTCGTAAAGGTGATTCCTGTTAACCAAAACGGTGAGTTGATCCTCTCCGCCTTTGAAGAGCTGCTTTCGGAGCGTACCCGAATGGTCTCGGTAGTGCATATTTCAAACTCGCTCGGAACGATCAATCCCGTCGAGACGATCATCCAGAAAGCGCACGGAAAAGGCGCTTTGGTACTTATCGATGGGGCGCAATCTAGTCCGCACCTCGAAGTTGATGTACAGGCTTTGGATATAGATTTTTATGTTTTTTCGGGACATAAAATGTACGGACCGACTGGAATTGGTGTCCTGTACGGTAAAAAAGACATTCTTGAAGCTATGCCGCCGTATATGGGTGGGGGCGAGATGATTGATCGGGTGAGCTTTTCGGGAACGACGTACAACGAACTTCCCTACAAGTTTGAAGCGGGTACGCCTAACATTGCCGATACGGTAGCCCTTCAAGCGGCAATTAAATACGTTCAGGGCATTGGGCGGAAGCAAATTGCCGCGCACGAGCATGAGCTTTTGGCGTACGCCACCAAAAAGATGGAAGCGATTGAGGGAGTCAAGATCGTCGGGACAGCAGCCCAGAAAACGAGTGTTATTTCCTTTGTCGTAGAAGGTGTACATCATTACGACCTCGGTATGATGCTCGATACCAGCGGTATTGCGGTACGGACAGGCCACCATTGCACCCAGCCGTTGATGGAAAAGTTTGCCATTCCCGGAACGGTACGCGCTTCAATGGCGATCTATAACACCAAAGAAGAGGTGGATCGTTTTGTGGAGGAGCTAGAGCGACTTATTGGGGTGTTGCGGAGTTAGGGTAAATTCTTAAATAAGCAGGGGATCTCCGACCACTGCCAGAGCTTTTGCAAACCTCCCTTCTCCTTCCTATTTTTACCCCATGAAGCACCCCTACGTAAAAAAGCTCATCGAAGAAAACCTAGCCGCTAAAAACCCCGTGCTAGACCTCGGCAACTGCGGGCTAGATGGCACCGAACCCGAACTCCATGCCCTAAAAGAATGTACCCACCTCAAAAAGCTGATTTTTTCTAATGCGTGGTCCGAGCGAAATGAAGAAACAGGGGCACAAGAAATAAAAGAAAGCCAAAATAGCGGGCAAGAAAACCTTTTGGTACAGCTACCCACCGAGCTACCGCCCAACTTGGAAATGTTGATTGCTGGGGGGTGGTGGTGGAGCAAAAAATGGAAAATTCAAGACCTCAGCCCCTTAGCTTCCTTAACCAACTTGACTTCCCTTAACCTTTACATTAATCAAATTACCGATATTTCGTTTTTAGCAGGCTTAACGAACTTGACTTCCCTTGACCTTAGCGAGAATCAAATTACCGATATTTCGTTTTTATCAGGCTTAACCAACTTGACTTCCCTTG
>CAZNAK010000472.1:0-2516 GCA_964570645.1 uncultured Cytophagales bacterium
ATTGTGTACAATGTGGTATGCCCTCCAAGGAATTTCCGAAATGGAACACTACCATAAAGTCAGCCGAAAGTCTGAAAATGACCTGCTCACCGCGCTGTATGTTTTTGGTGGACAAAAAAGGAGAACAAGAGGGGGAGCCTACAACGGTCGTTGATTATTTTACGACCCAGCCTACCGACGCGAAAACAGCATTTTACGTAGCCAAAAGTGACGTAACGGGACCCATGGGACATGATTTTGTTCCTTTTAACTCCAAAGAAGCCGCTCAGGACTTTCAAAGAGATCATGGTGGAGAGATTTACGCCTATAATGAAGTAACCATGAAGGTCGTGGAGTCTGTTATCAACTTTTCATCCGGAAAATAACGCTATATTTGAGTGATGGCGACCCTCAAAAACCAACAAGTCCCTGTTTATACCTTCAACCTTCATTTCTTGGAGGTTTTAGATGCCAGTAACCCGCCCGTCTTGCGTTTGTATCGCGATGAGATTGGAACGCGTTATTTGGGATATTTGATTGGTACAGAGGATATGCGGGTAGCCAAATCGTATCTGGTGGCACTAAGTCGAAAGCGACTGTATGCACTCCGTCAGGGGGATATGACGCCAGCAGAAGTTTTTGAAAATGCAGAAAATGGAGTTGTTTTTCTGATAACTTCCGAGATTGATTCACCGCGTGTGTTGCTCGCCCAGGCCATTCGGCTATCAGAGTTTAAACGCAAAAATGAGCTAGATCGGAAGCTACGACTTTCTAAACGCGTTCCGCAGAAAGCGATCCATTATCTGAATCAACAGACGCTAAGGTATGCCCGTGAGCGAGATCGAATTATTCTTGACCTACGGATCCAAAGTAAGTCGCTGGCTTTTGAGTCACGCCCTTGGTTTTGGGATAAGGTGATGTCACCTACGCTATCTATTCTCAAGGATATATTGGATGTAACGGGAGACGAAGCCAATAAAATGCTCGCTTTTTCTAACTTTCGGGATAATTTTTCGGCATTTAGCTTCGAGATTCGCTACACAAACACTCTTTTTGAGATTGCCCCTGAGTTTGAGCAAGCCACCAGACTGACGGACTTGCTTAATATTTCGGATCAGCAGGCTCTTCAAAAACAGCTTTCGGCACTTCGGAATCGTCAGCTTGTCCGCGAGTATCTTAGCATCCTTAAAGTGCTCGTGCAAGAGGAAGCGCAATTACAAGTGAGTCTTGCTAACCCCGTCACACGGGAAGTGCGCTACGCGCAGCTAGACCTCAAAAAAGCTAAGCAAATTCAGAAACTTTTTGAGACCGACTTCCCCGAAATCGAACAAACGGAGGTTGTCGAAGGGGTGTTTCTGGAAATCAACCTTAATCGTCGCCCTGCCATTTTTAAAGTCTTCGATACGGCTCAAAACCGCACCATCCGAGGGTTTATTCCCAAAGATTTGGCAAAAAAGGTAGCTCGTGATCGGATTGTATTTGGAAAGCAACGCTACCGCCTAGATATTTTAACGCGTTATCGCCCCGAGACCCTACTGCACAAAGAACAATGGCGGCGTTACCTAAACTTCTATGAAGAATGGCAAGATACCGACGAGTTGTTTTAGTGATATTCTTGCTCCTCTCCCGCCTGCGAGTCCGCCAAAGAAACCCCGAAAAAGACACTTCCAGAGCCTCTTTTCCCAAACTACGAGCGTAAGCTGGAACGGCAGGATAGTTTACGGTTTGTGGGGGCCGAGTAGTTTTGATTCGCGATTTGCAAATCGCGAATGATCTTATCATATCTTGTTGGTGAGGCTGTGCGAGATTTGTAATCTCGTACTACCTATCGTAGCATCTGCGGTGCGATTTCCACTGAAGGCGGATTGGAACTCCTACGATACGGCTTCGAGATATACTATCTCGAAGAGCGAGGGAGGCTAATTAGGCTTACGTAACTAAATCTTATTCTCACCACTCGTTCAAGATACTGTTTTACTTGGACGTTATAAGACCAGTGGGGAGTTCAGCACGTGACGGTGATAATAATCCTACCCTCTCTCCTCCGCTTCCGCATAAAAATGCCGTTTTCTAATCTCCACTTCCTTCAATTTTTCGCTTCGGAACTTGAGGCTTTGTGTTTTTCCGACTTTAGGCGTGATCCAGTGCCACGCTCCATCAGGGTGAAAACGAACTTGTACGGGCATCTCAAAGCCCTCTTGACTCGCCTCCCACTCAAAACGAAGTTTTACGCCGCTACCCTTCTGCTCTGCTTCGTACTTTAAAGTTGGAATCTCGGTGTAGTTGAGGTACTCGTAAAAGATTGGAGCGAGCGTTTTCCCTGTCTTCTGCTCAAAAAATGCAATCACCTCCTCGGTATTCATATGCGAGAGACGGTTATCCTGATGAAAATCATAGATCGTTTTGAGCCAAAGTTCGTCGTCATTTACTACGTTGCGGAGCGTCTGTAACATCCATGAGCCTTTGTAGTACATATCGGCATCGGGCCAGTCGTTAAAGTTCACTCCTAACGGGGCAAGAATAGCTTGTTTGTTTCC
>CAZNAK010000473.1:0-2510 GCA_964570645.1 uncultured Cytophagales bacterium
CTCGACGTTGCAACGTTTTTGTTTGGAGCGGCAGGGGTAGTTTCTCGGCAGCAAGCTGGCGATACATTTTTCGTTCATCTTAAACACGAAAGTGGTACGCTCGGCGCACTAGAACTCTCGACGGGGTACTCATGGCAGACACCGGAGGAGACCCTTGAGGTACGTACCCGAACGGGTGTGTTTCGTGCCGAAAGCTTAGAAAACCTTAGCTTTCAGCCTGCTGCTAAAAGTGTCTTAGGAGTGCCGCTAGAAAAAGTAATAAACACCCCATCAGTTACAAAGCAGCTTTATCACAATTCAGGTTTTGTTCCAATTCGACAGTTTAATCCGCTTTACGCGCATGGCTATGCGGGTGAGATCGAAGCTTTTCTGGATTTAGTAGAACCAAAAAAGAAAACGACTTTTAACCGAACAGGATTTGACGAAATTCGTCCAACTTTCACATTACTCAAAGAGCTTGATGCTAACCGTTAAATCACTTACTTATACTTACGAGAACGAAAGTGATATTTCGTTTCCCGACTTCTCGCTCCAAGCGCAGGAGCAAGCCCTAATTTTAGGCGCATCAGGAAGCGGAAAGACTACTCTGTTACACCTTTTGGCTGGGCTTCGGCAGGTACAAAGGGGCACAATTACCTTTGGGAAAACCGAACTACATACCCTGAACGAAGCCCAGAGGGACTACTTCCGAGGAAGTTATGTCGGACTAATTTTTCAGCAGTCACACTTTGTCTTTAGTCTCAGTATTTTGGAAAATCTCTTGCTGGCACAAAAGCTAGCGCGCAAGTCACAGGACAGAAAACACGCTTTGACACTCTTAGCACGCCTTGGACTCGAACAAAAAGCGAAGAAAAGACCCCATAAACTTAGTCAAGGTGAGCAACAACGCGCCGCTGTTGCTCGCGCCTTGATCAACGATCCACAACTCATTCTTGCCGATGAACCAACTGCAAGTCTTGACGACCAGAACTGCGCGCAAGTGAGTCAGTTATTACGTGAGCAGGCTGAACGCACGCGAGCCATGCTTTTGATTGTCACGCACGATGCCCGACTAAAAGCCACGTTTGAACACCAAATCTATGTTACTCGATGAGGCTTTATCTGATTCCTTCTTTTTTGGCTCCCGATACCTTTGAAACGCTCTCCGCTGAGGTCACAACGGTCATTAAGCGTCTGGATACCTTTTTGGTCGAGCATCCCAAGACGGCCCGGCGGTTTATGCGAAAACTCTCCCGAACAAAAGACCTTGATGCTCTCTCACTTTTTATCCTTAATAAGAAGACGGAAACACACGCACTTCAACTTTTTTTGGAAAACTTACCCAAAGACACCAAAGAGATCGGGGTTATTTCGGAGGCTGGATGCCCAGGTGTGGCAGACCCCGGGGCAAAAGCCGTAGCCTATGCGCATACCAAGGGGTGGGAAATTGTGCCTTTAGTCGGACCTTCGTCGATTTTACTTGCCCTGATGGGATCAGGGTTTAGCGGACAAAAGTTTGCCTTCCATGGCTACCTACCCATCAAAAGCTCCGAACGAAAATCAGTACTCAAGCAGCTCGAAAAAGAAAGTAACCGCCTGCGGCAAACGCAGATATTTATGGAGACACCTTATCGAAACAACGCTTTTTTGGAAGACGTAATCAAAACCTTGCAGCCGCAGACCCAGCTTTGTATTGCCGCAGATTTGACCGCTCCAACTGCCTTTTTACGGACACGCAGCATTCAGGATTGGAAAAATAAGCTCCCCGATTTGCACAAACGTCCAACAATTTTTCTAATTTTTGCGTAGTCAGCTTAATAACACAAGACCTAAAAATCTAATAGAATCATTTATGGAAAGACCTGTCATTATTTTTGGAACGGGTGGACTAGCACGTACCGCACTCGATATTTTTTTAAAAAATAACGTGCTGGTATATGCTTTTCTTGCCGAGGAGGAAACTGAAATCAATACGGAAATCAATGATATCATCGTAATGGGACTCATTGATGATGATGCGTTTATCAAACGAGCGACCTCAGAGGCGGAGGTATTTGTAGCCCTCGAAGACCAGCATGAGCGTCTTGAACTGGCAGAGCTTTTGATCAAAAAATATAAGAAAATGCCCGTCAATGCCATTCATCCATCGGCGCAGATAGCATCCGATGTCCTGCTAGGGCATGGAAACTTGATCGGTGCGGGAACGACCATTGGAGCGGGGGTGAGCTTAGGCAATCATAACGTGATCTCAAGTGGGGTTCATGTGGAGCAACAGGCAAAGCTAGCCCAGTCGGTTTTGATTGGTGCGGGTGCGGTAATGGGGGCGAGTTCGCAGACAGAAAATACGGTTTATGTGGGCAGCGGCGCAGTGATTGGAGCAGGGGTTCGCCTCGGTAAAAACGTAAAAGTGGGTGCAGGTGCCGTAGTGGTTCGGAGCGTAAAAGAGAACAAAACAGTATTTGGTAATCCCGCCCAAGAGGTATAAAAGGTGGCTCAACTAGGATTTTCAGGAAACCTTTAAAATTCTATGA
>CAZNAK010000474.1:0-2502 GCA_964570645.1 uncultured Cytophagales bacterium
GCAAAGCGAGTTTTGCCGCGTCAATCTGATATTTTTTGCGAAGCCCATCAAAAACAGGTACATTTAACTGGAGTGCGAAAAAGCCATTTCCAAACCAGTTATCACTGAAGCGCGTGAAGTCGTTAAAAGTCGGTGTTCCTGTGTTAGCTCCGTAAAAGAAGGAGAATCCAAGCGTAGGTAAGTACTGCACACGGTAACTTTTGATATTCAGGAGGTCAAGTTCTTTCTGCGTCCGCATGATAGAGTACTCCACACGACCCTGATAGACGTTAGTGGGGTCTTCGATAGGTTGGGGAGCCTCAAGGTCTATTGTCCTTAGGTCGCCCTGAATGGTAATTTGGTCTGTTGGCTGTAATCCCATGTGAAATTTCAGAAGTCCAAGGCTGAGTCTGGTAACGCGCTCAAAGTTGGCATCCTCTGCCTTCAAGTTATTTAATGTCACTTTGAGGCGATCCGCGTCTAACTTTTCGGCAAAGCCATTCTCGAACAGTACCTTTGTGTCATTGTAAAGCTTTTCGATGCGGATGATATTTTGATTGATGAGCTTGCCTCGCTCCTGATTTACCAAGACTCCGTAATACGCCTTACTTACATTCTCGGCGACATCAATCTCGGTCTGCTTGATCGCTTTTCGTGAAAGCTCGGTGTAAACGGTAGCCGCTTTAAGCCCCAAAAAGTAGGAACCATCAAAGAGGAGTTGATCTACCTTAATACCCAGATTTCCCCCAAACTGCGGCTGAAACTCCACGGGAATAAACGAACCGGGCTCTCCACCCGCAATTTCACCGGGCAAAAAAGCTTTTGGAACTTTAAAATTGTTTTGAAAATTAAAGCTCGCATTTGCCTGGGGCAATCCAATGGAACGAATCTCCCCTACATTGGCTGCCGCGATCTGGTTATCTATGCGCGCATTTTCTACGGTTTCGGCATTTTTGAGGGCGATATTGATACAGTCCTCTAAAGTTAGGTTTTGATGACCTGCTGCGTCTTGTGCCTGAACCGAAAATGTTCCTACGAAAGAGAATATGATCAGTAAGAGTGATCGAAAAATTGATTTCATGGTTAAGGGTTTGTCGTAAGAAATTAAGCTGTTGGTTGAAATGAAAAGTGTTTTTTTGTGTGTGCTTCCCAAAGCTTGCGCCCTTTTTCGGTTACAATTCCATGAATAAAATGGTCTAACATCTGTAGTTGTACCTCTCTTAAATCGAACTCGCGCGGAGGGAAAAAGTTAGGGTTAAAAACCATCTCTATGCTACTCATTCTGAGATGAGATAAAATTCGCGGATTTAATTCTTTACGGTAGTATCCCTCTTCGATGCCTTGCTCAATGTTCTCTTGAATGGAGTTCAGCATACAGCAGTGTTTGTAATCTTGAAACATACTCCAAGATTCGGGATAGTATTTCTGTAAATCAAAGAGAAGCGAAGGGTGGAACTGACGTATCATTTTACGGATGTAATCTGTGATTCGCATGATTGCGTCGAGTGCGTGTGTGCTTTCTTCGTGTACCTGCTCTATGAATTGCTGTTCTTCTTTGAGTTGAAGCTCCGTTACGGCCTTGACTAATTCGGCCTTGTCGTTAAAGTGCTGATAAAATGTCTTTTTTGAAACGCCCAGGTGGCGCGCCAGGTCATCCATCGTTACGCTTCTTATGCCGTAACGAAAGAATAACTCCCGAGCTGCTTCTACCATTGATTCGTTCATTCTTTGTTTACCGTTTGTTTATACGAAGGAAACTTTAATTATTTTCAAAGTTTCCAAAGTTTAGCCTTATAACGGGCTTTAGCAATAAAAGTTGAGGTATGTGTGTTACTAAACAGTTAATAAAGTGTAGGTGCCACGCGAACTGAGAAAGCACTTAATCCGTAGTTTTGGAAAAAAAGCTCCAAACGCCTATCTTCAAGGTATGAGTGCACCAAGCCTGTTACTTGTTATCGGAGCGTTATTATTTAGTGTCGGACTGTTGATTGTACTGACCCGTACCCACGCGATTGTCGTTTTAATGGGCGTTGAGTTGATTTTCAATGCTGCGAACCTGAATCTGATTGCGTTTAATAGGCTTTATCCCGATAACCTTGGTGGGCAATGGTTCGTATTGTTTATAATGGTCATAGCAGCAGCCGAGGCAGCAGTTGCGTTAGCCATTCTGCTACGGCTCTACAAACAGTTCAAAACGGTTCATCTTGACCAAATGAAAACCCTTAAAGAATAAGCATCAATGAAAGCTAAAAAAAATCTCTTTTTGCTCATGCTCTTTTTTGCCATGAGCCTCACACAACTTCATGCCGAAGAATCAGGTATTCAGTTCTCGGAAGGTAACTGGACAGAAATTCAAGCTAAAGCCAAAGCCGAAAATAAATTTATCTTCGTGGATGCCTACACCGACTGGTGCGGCCCGTGCAAATGGATGGACAAAAATGTATTCACACAAGCTGAGGTGGGTGCGTTTTTTAACGAAAACTTCGTTTCCTATCGCCTTGATATGGAAAAAGGAGAAGGCCC
>CAZNAK010000475.1:0-2475 GCA_964570645.1 uncultured Cytophagales bacterium
ACAGTTTTCTAAAGCTATTTTAGATAATGGCAAAAAAGCAGTGCCTTTAGAACTTTCTCCTTAGTAAATATTTCGCCCTGATTTATGAGCTTGGGATAATCTTTTAACCAAACTACCTCACACCAGAGGGGTTGCGCCTGATTTCCATCAGGTAACGGACGCGATGTAGTCCGCTCAATGGGGTATGATTTCATGGTAAAAAACAAAAAGTTGTGATCTCGCATAAACTCATCAATTTGGGCGTAGGTTGTCTCACCTTTGTAGTGCTGCAAGAATCCTGTCTCTGTCTCTACCACAAAGGCCTCATCCATTTGCTTCTTTGCTTGTGATAGGATAGGGTACTCTAACCCTTGTGTGTCAATCTTTATTGCGTCCACTTCTGTTTCGGCAACTTCTTTAATACTTCCCAGCGTTCGCACTTTAATTTCTTCAGTCCCTGTAAGCCTGAATAAGTCAGCGTAACTAAAACGATTAAGCCATTCCTGATTGGGCTTTAAGAGAGAGTAACAATAGATGCTTTTTGTCTTGTAGAGTGTAGCTTCCCCTGACTCGCCCCCAATGGCATAAGGCAGATATAATGCGGAGGCAAGATCAGTGGGTTCGTTGTTCATCCGCTCACATTCTGCTTCGTTAGGGTCAAAGCCGATGAGATTGATTTTTTTGGATATAGGTCGCCAGCGTGCATCCATCATGCCGCTACTACCAATGTCAATCATATTTATATCTGCGGCGTAGTCAAAAATAGTTCTAGGCATATAACGATTTTAATATTTTTTTAATTCGAGTTTTTAGTGGAACTTTTGGAGGGTTAACACGGTAAAAAGCTTTCAAATAGTCCTTACCTGATGTGCTTTCCTTTAAAGTACGCAAGTTATGTACTTTAATTTTTCCATGATAGAGATTAGTCTTGAAAGTCTCCGACATTCCTTCTGAGCAGTGGACTCCTGAATTATCCATGCCTATATTTTGCACTAAGGACTTATTCGGGTACAAACAAAGTCCGTTTTGTAAAAATATGGAAGTAAACCAGCGAATGGCCCAAGTGTTAAGTTGTCCCGTAATATTTGCTTTCAATTGATTTTCATAGTCCAATACACCTTCAAGGTTAAATTCATAGAGTTGCTCTGAGGACTTGGTAACTTCTTTATAAAGCGTATCTACGTCCCAATTGAGCTTGTCCCAACTCTCCTTCCAAGTTCCCCAACCCCAACAATTCATAAAGCGAGAAAGAAATGTCTCGGATTGAACCTTTTTTCGTTTTACATGAGGTAAATACGCCCCAACATGCATTACTTTATCCTCATCCTGATACACCTCCAACGCATCGTTCATGTAGCGCAGGAATCCTTTTGAGATAACAATATCATCCTCTAAAACGATGATTTTAGCGTGTTTATTGACGACTTTGGTCACGCCATCCACGATATTATCGGCCAAACCCCAGTTTTTATTACGCTCGATGAGGTGAACCTCCTTGCACCATTGCTCTTTGGTAATAAGCTGACGAACAGCTTTAATCTGTTCTCGCACTTCTTGACTAGCATCCGCTTTCGCGCCATCTGCGTATACATACAAAATAGACTCACTTGCTAACTCATTTGCTTGTAAAGCACGGAGGGTTTGCTCAGTGTGCCAAGGGCGATTGTAAACAAAAAGGGTTATGGGTGACATTTATTCAAATAATTTAAATTGGTAGACAAATTGGTCAAAAGAGAAAGTGATGTATCTTTGGACATGAACTTTAAAACAATAATAAGGAAAATTCTTTACAAGAAAAAAAATGTTATTCTTTACGGGCTTCAGCGTTCTGGTACCAACTATTTTGAACGCTGTGTTACAGCGTTGTTTGATGTAAATTTTCTAAACATTGAAGGCGACGGATCAAGGTCAAGTATTCTAAATAAGCATGTTAGGCTGTATGAGAATAAATCTTTGATTCCTGAACCGAAATATATCAATACACATGCATACAAAGATCTAAATGAGCTCATTGAGGATATGCCAACCAAGCCCGATATTATTTTTGTTCTTTCCAAGGATCCCTACAGTTGGTTATTAAGTCACAAGCGTTGGGCAAAGGTTTGTAATTGGCCAGCAACAGACTATCCCTACATAAAAGAGTATCAAGCCTTTTACGAGGAGTGGATGAGGTTAGGACGGGATAAGGCTAAGGTACTTTTTATTAGGTACGAGGACTTATTAACTAACAAGAAGGAGGTTTTCAGTAGGATCGCTGAAGCTTTAAAGCAGGAGCCTAAACGAGATATTGGCACTTTAGACGTTAATAAAGTAAATCAATCTAGTGCTTTCGATGCTTCAAAAAAGCAATACTATGCAGATAAACAGTACATGACAGATGTAAGTGATACTGAGAGGCTCGAGATATCAGAATGTGTAGGAGACAGACTTGCCGCATTTTTAGGGTACGAGATCGAGGCCATTTAATGGCAACCCACCCTCTTACGCATTTTCTAT
>CAZNAK010000476.1:0-2473 GCA_964570645.1 uncultured Cytophagales bacterium
AGGGAGATACGTAATGTTTTCAAGAACTTTTTCATCTATTATTTACCCCGTGATATTGTGTCGGGTGATTTTTATTGGTTTGGTGAAACGAAAGGCAAGCAAATCATTGGTGTTGTGGACTGTACGGGACACGGGATTCCGGGGGCACTGATGAGTATGATTGGGCATAACCAGCTCAACGAACTAGTCTATCAGCGTGGCTTGACCTGCCCCGAGACGATTTTGTATGAGATGAACCGAGGCGTTCGTAAGACGCTGAACCAAAATACAACCCTGAATCGAGACGGTATGGATGCTTCAATCTGTGTTTTTGATTTCAAAAAGCAAAAAATGGAGTTTGCAGGGGCGCATCATCCGTTAGTCTATTTTCAAGACAAAAAAATGTACTACTTGAAGGGAACGCGTCAATCGGTAGGTGGTGTGCATAGTAACGATCAGGTAAAATATAAAAAGCACCAAGTCGATATATCATCTGAAACGATGTTATACCTTTATTCAGACGGCTATCAGGATCAGTTTGGCGGTAAGGAAGGAAAAAAATATATGGGCAAACGATTCCGAAGGCTTTTGGAGACTATTCATACGCTTCCAGTGAATAAGCAGGAGCTTACCCTAGACCGCGAACTTGGACAATGGACAAATAATGCGTACAAGCAGATTGATGATATTCTTGTGATTGGTTTGCATATTCCTGAGGCGTAAAAAGCTAAATAAACTCCTCCTCGTCTTGCTTGCCTTTTTTCTTTTTCTTCTTTTCACCCTCCTCGGCCTCCAAATGCCCGCCCCACTCAGGTAGATAGAATTTTTTGCTGTAGCCATCTTGCTGGGAGACAAAATTACAAATTCCCTCTACCTCTTCGGTATCAATAAAGGCACATTGCAGCCGAATGACTTCGGAGCCATTAGAGAGGAGCATATCGCCACGTCCAACGAGCTGTTCGGCACCGCCCATATCCAAAACAACGCGAGAGTCCACTTTTGAGGTTACCCGAAATGCCATTCGTGCAGGGAAGTTAGCTTTAATTACACCCGTCAAGACATTAACCGAAGGACGCTGTGTAGCCACAACCATGTGCATCCCGACCGCACGCGCCATCTGTGCGAGTCGTGCGATAGGCTTTTCGATGGACTTCCCTACCGTAAGCATCAAGTCCGCCAACTCGTCAATTACAATGACGATGTAGGGTAAAAAGCGATGCCCATCTTCAATACTGATCTTACCTTTCAACATTTTGGCGTTATACTCCTTAACCTGTCGGCATTTAGCACGCTTTAATAACGTATAACGCTTATCCATCTCGACACAGAGCGCATTTAACACCCGAATCGCTTCATCAGATTCTGTAATTACGGACTCACTGCTGTCAGGCAAATGGGCAATGAAATGTTTTTGGAGTTTATTGTAAAGCGAGAACTCCACTTTTTTGGGGTCAATGAGTACAATTTTAAGCTCTCCAGGATGACGCTTATAAAGAAGTGAAGTCAGCAAAACATTGATTCCCACCGACTTACCCTGCCCAGTCGCCCCACCAATCAGCAGGTGCGGCATTTTGGCAAGATCAGTAATAAAGACTTCGTTAGAGATGGTCTTCCCAAAGACAACGGGCAAGTCTTTTTTTGTCTCACGAAAGACCTTACTCTGGATCAGGCTCTTTAGCGAAACGGTTTCACGGTCTTTGTTCGGTACCTCAATACCAATCGTACCCCGTCCGGGCATGGGGGCGATAATCCGAATCCCCAAGGCAGCAAGGTTTAACGCAATATCATCTTCTAGGTTTCGGATTTGAGAAATCTTTACCCCTTGACTTGGAATAATCTCGTAGAGCGTAACGGTTGGTCCAACCTCTGCCTTGATCGCATCTACACCAATTTTGAAGTTTGCTAAGGTACCTACAATCTTATCTTTATTCGTCTGAAGCTCTGTCGGGTCCACGCGGTGGCCGCCCGAGTCGTGTTCCTCAAGGAGGCTGGTAGGTGGCTTTGTGTAATAAGGTAGTTGCCGAACAGGATCGGGGGAGGCTTCTCCCTCAGGAAGGACAAACTCTTCCGCTTCCTCGGCATCCTGAAAGTCATTCTGAGTGGGGCTAGGCTCAAAGAGCGAGCTTAAAGCCTCCTCGGAGTCTTTTTCACTGTTATCCTCTACCACAAATGGGACATCATCGGTCGTACTGCTATCCTGCGAGGGGCGTAGAGCCTCATCAGATGCGTCTGTATTCTCTTCGGGAAAAAGTGGTGTCGGTTTATCGGAAGGTTTTTCGCCACGCATTTGTGCAATTTCTTGTTCTGCGCTTGAGGGTACTTCATCGTGTGTTTTAGGGCGTTTTGTTTCTGCCTTTTCTTTCTCTTCCTCTACTTTTCCTTCTTTTGTTTTAGGCTTACGCTCAAAAAGCCGCCTTATGGAGCGTGGGCGTTCTTTCTCTTTTTTCTCCTCGGTGGCAAAAATATTAGTTGTTTCTTGCGGTTCGTCTTCGGC
>CAZNAK010000477.1:0-2463 GCA_964570645.1 uncultured Cytophagales bacterium
TAAACTTACCCGAATCAACGATCACGCCACCGATGCTCGTTCCATGTCCGCCAATCCATTTGGTTGCCGAAGCCGTTACAATATCCGCTCCGTGCTTAATGGGCTGTATCAGATAGCCCCCTGCACCAAAAGTATTATCAACCACCAGGGGGATATCGTGCGCATGTGCCACCTCAGCAATGCGCTCAAAATCCGCTATACTGAAACTTGGATTACCAATCGTCTCAGTATAAACCGCCTTGGTATTCTCGTCAATAAGCGAAGCAATGCTTTCAGGGTCGCTTCCTTCGGCAAAACGTACCTCAATACCCAATCGCTTAAACGCTACTTTAAACTGATTGTATGTTCCTCCATACAGGTTAGAAGAAGAAAGGAGGTTATGGCCTGCTTGTAAAATGTTGTTCAGCGCGATAAATTGAGCCGACTGCCCTGAGGCTGTTGCAAGGGCGGCAACACCACCTTCGAGGGCAGCAATTCGCTTCTCGAAAGCATCCGTGGTAGGGTTCATGATCCGCGTGTAGATGTTACCAAACTCTTGGAGCGCGAAAAGCTTCGCTGCATGATCAGAGTCTTTGAATGCGTAAGAGGTCGTCTGATAAATTGGTACAGCACGAGAGCGGGTTGTACCTTCTACTTCCTCTTGTCCTGCATGAAGCTGGAGGGTTTCAAAACGATAATTAGCCATAAGTATTAAAAGTTTACTGATTTTGATAAATAGATTAAAAATAAATATTGCTATACGATTTAAGCAATAAAGTACTGCTTTGACTCTGCGTATCGCAAAATCAGGTACAGAAAAACTGAGTCAACCTGAACGAAAAGTTTAATGCAGACAAGGATTCCTAAACGACAGAGTAGTAGTACCTTGTAGGCTTTCGCTGCGGAAGGCTGGTTTGAAGTCTCGTAAAGTAATAGCTAAAGCAAATGGCAACAGCCGTAAAAAAGAAGGGGAAGGGAAATGGGCTTTTGTTGCGCTAAGGGAATGTGAGGGGGAGAGGAAGGGATTGATTCAATGTAGTGAGGAGGGACTTTACCCAAAACACCGCCGAGGATTTCTCCAATAATTTGTTGCTTTTCCATTTTTAAATAGAGGTTTGATAAAAAACTTATCTATTACTACGCCAAAAGTAATAAAAAGTTTAGCTTTTGCCCAAAAAAAAGTTAGAACATCGAAATTAAATATTTTGAAAGCCCTGTAAGGTAAGCAAATCACACGGCCACCTATAAAAAAAGAGCTTCAGTGTTAATGACAACTGAAGCTCTCATAGACAGTACTCGTAAAAGAGACTACATCAAGTCAAAGCGATCAAGGTTCATTACTTTATGCCAAGCTGCAAGTGGTTTTTCAAGTTCTCTTTCTTCGTCAAACCTTTCGGCAGCGAGCATCTCATCTTCCGATCCCCCGTAAACATTGCTTTGGGGCTCCATGATCTTTCTGTGCATAGTTGTTTGTATTTAATTCGGCACAAAAATAATCTTACGTAAACTCAGAACAAAACAGTAATACTTATGGCAATATTAGAATTACTTATAATCTTATGTGGCTAGATGCACAGAGAAGGGGAAGGGCAGATAGAGATATTTAAGGAATATATATGTATTTTGATACTTAATCTGCTCACAAGCCGTTCCTCCTCCCTTTGGAGTGAAAGAACGTACCAAAAAAATTATGTAAAATGGACTCCTTAAGACAGCTATCCTCCATGAAAATTATCGTCTTTCTATTTGTGCTCGCCTTCCTATTGGCTGGCTGTTCTAATAAAGTCATAAAAGCCTTGCAATCGGGAGAAATGCAACCTTATCAAGAGGCGTTCAGTGCGGAACTTCCTTTTGAAAACTATCGAGACCTGATGATTGTAGAAGGACAGATCGCAGATGAAACCTATCGCTTTCTCTTTGATACGGGTGCACCGACGGTGATCTCTCCTAAATTACAAAGCAAACTAGCACTTCAAGCTTACGCTGAAACGACAATCACCGACTCGCAAAAAAAGAGGCAACGCGGTGTATTTATCAAACTCGATGAAATCCAACTAAGTAATATCACCTTTCTGGATATCGGGGCAGCGGTGGTGGATATGCGCGCTGTCCCCGAGCTTGCGTGCCTAGATGTCGAAGGAATCATTGGTGCAAACCTTATGCGTCAGGCATTCTGGAAAATTGATTCACTCAAAAGAAAAATCTATTTCGGAAATAGCCGCGAAAAACTCGATTTCCCTGAGCATGACAGCACCGCCATTACTTTTACACCAAAACTCCAAGGTACACCAAGGATTAGCATCAGGATGGGGAAGGTTTCTGCCGAACGCGTGACCTTTGATACTGGATATGCAGGATTTTTATCTCATCAGGAGGAACTATTGACCACGCTACAAAACCAGTATCCCAAAAACCAAAGCATTTGGGGTTATGGAACTGCATCGGCGGGTATTTTTGGAGCCTCTATTGATACCACTAAGGATG
>CAZNAK010000478.1:0-2440 GCA_964570645.1 uncultured Cytophagales bacterium
GATTCATTAGTCTCTATCAAACAAATTTTTTTGCGAAACGTTCAAAACGCATAGATTTATTTAAATCTTTACGCTGTATTTGTATAATTCAACCATTTAGAAAAAGTCATGAGCGATTTTGCACAAACTGCGCTGGTTTTTGTTACACTTAGTGCAATGTTTCCTTTAGTAGGATTTTACTTAGACTGGAGAAGTCGTAAACGCAAAAATACACCAAGTAAGGAAAAATAATTCCTTGCCGATGGTTCAGTAACGATGAAGACTTGGCTACTCACTTGTTGGTTCGTGTTTGCTTGGGTAGCTGCTATTTTCGCTCAGAACGAAGGCTTAAACTTTTATGCTGAAGGGGAGGACTACCGCAAAAGGGGGCTTTTCCCACAGGCATTGGCAAAGTACGAAGAAGCCTTACGCCGTGAACCTAACAACTACCGCTATCTGTTTGCCAAAGCACAAACGCTTGAAAAGTTCAAGAACAAAGTTGACGACGCCCTCTCTGTCTTGAATACCGCCGTACGGCTTCGGAGTGATTACGCGCCCATTTACGAATTAATGGCGCGTATATACAAAGATAAAAAGGGAGATCCTGAGCGTGCCGCACAGCTTTACAATATCGCCTACAAAAACGAACGAAACAAAGAACTACGTCTCAAGTATAAATTTGAAGTCATTGATTACTACATCAAAAAGAAAGAGTATGAACTAGCTCAGCGGCATATCCGTGAGGCTAAGGTATTTGCTATAAATAACTTAAGAGTACATTATGCTGATGCCTATGTTGCAAACCAGCTTGAAAACTATACAGCGGCGCAAGCCACGATTTTAGTCATTGAGTCCAAACTCCAAGCGTTGAGTAATGAAGCCGCTGCACCGTTTTACTTTGAGCTAGGGTACGCTTACTTTAAGCAAAAGAAATATAAAAAGGCTTATCAGACCTGGAAAAAAGCCTATCAGGGGGAGTACAAGCAGCGAATTTTAAGGT
This sequence comes from uncultured Cytophagales bacterium, assembly GCA_964570645.1. Lineage (GTDB taxonomy): Bacteria > Bacteroidota > Bacteroidia > Cytophagales > Bernardetiaceae > DAISIL01. The sequence goes on from CAZNAK010000478.1 coordinate 980, forward strand.
ATCAGCCTACTTATCTCCTACGACTTGCCAGAGTGTATGCGGATATTTACGAGCTAGATGTAGCTAATCTGTACATTCGGCAAATTCTGGCTATCAATCCACAGGTAGATGATGCTTACATTCTTCAGGCAGAGATATTGGATCGAGAAATATTGAAACCGCAGCAGCTTTCGCTGTATGAGAAAGCACTGTCGATGACACAGAGTAATGGCAAGCGTGCAATGCTTTATTTACGCATCGCCCAAATCCATGCAAACTATAAAAATTTTGAAGAGAGCCTTGAAGCCGCTCGTCAGGGGCTTGAATTAGCCAAAACGCCTGACCTTTATACCTGCGAGGTTATTGCCCTCTTTCAGCTTGAGCGTCAAAAAGAAGCCCGTATTTCACTCGAAACATTAATTAAAAACACATCAAGAGGCGTAAAAACAAGTCTTTTTTTATATATGCTGGGGGTAAGCTACAAAGACGAGGGGAACTTTAGGCGTGCTTTAGAGCTTTTCGCACAGGTCAACAATGAACCTTACAAAACAGCCGCTCAAGAAGAAGCCTTTCTTATCCGTAATGGAAAAGACACCTATTAACCTCTGCGAAAAAGATTAGCTATGCGTTCAAAATATTTCGTTGCCTTGCTCTGCCATCAGCTTATGATGCCGCTTCCAGACTCGCCTTGATACACCAATGCTAATCTGATAAAGTAAAAATAAGGGCATCGAGATTAATAACTGACTAATCACGTCAGGCGGAGTCAGTACTGCCGAGAGGAACAAGATCACGACAATGGCATGACGACGGAAGTGCTTCATCAACTCTGGTGTTACAATCCCTGCCCGAGAGAGGAATAAAACGACCATCGGAAGTTGAAACATAAGCCCACAAGAAAGTGTGAGCATCGTTACTAGGGTAACAAAAGCCGTAATATCAAATTCGTTTTGAATAGAAGGATCAACCTGATAGTTAGAAAGAAAGTTGATGGAAAGCGGAGTAATAATGAAGTAACCAAATACAACCCCTAACATGAATAATAAACTCACGAAAAACGTTGCGCCCGAGGCTGCTTTACGCTCGGTATCGTAGAGACCCGGCGCAATAAATCGCCAAATTTCCCAGAACACGTAGGGAAAGGACGCAATAAAACCGACTGCCAAAGAAGCCGCAATGTGCATCGTGAACTGTCCCGTAGGCTTTCGGCTTTGAATTAAAAACGGCAGCTCTTGAACGCAGGTAACATCTGAAATCTGACAGAGTAACTGATACGTCCAGAAGTCTAATTTAGAAGGGCCTAGGATGAGCGTTCCGAAAACAAAAGATTTTGCCATAAATGCCGCTATCGAGCAGATAGCTATCGCGATAACAGCACGTATGGAGTGCCATCTTAGCTCTTCCAGATGATTCAGAAAGGACATTTCCTTCTCTTTCGCCATAACTTTGTTTAATCAGAACCTGTTGGCGAGTTTCGGAAAC
>CAZNAK010000479.1:0-2047 GCA_964570645.1 uncultured Cytophagales bacterium
ACAGACATTCGTGATTTTACCGCGCACCCCACTTTGCGCGCCATAAACATTCAAAACAACTTGCTAGATTTTGAGCAAATCGCGAAGAACCTAAACCGATTCGAGATTTATGCGTACGCGCCACAGCTCCCCTTTGGAGTAGAAAGAGCGGTTTTTGTGGTGGAGGGCGCCACAGCTCAATTTGATGCAGTTTTCACGGATACTACCTACAATTACCAGTGGTTTTTTGACGGGGATTCATTGCAGGGACAGAACACCCCCACGCTTAAGCTGACTAACCTACAAGTTACAGAAGCTGGAAGCTACATTTGCCGATTTACCGCCAACAATGTTCCAAATCTGAGTCTGGAACAAGCCGAAATTCGTGTCGAAGTGAATACACAAACCGAGATTCGGGAAGACTCCCTAGCTCTCGTTGATTTTTATCAGGCGATGGATGGTCAAAACTGGGTAAGCCAAACCAACTGGCTTAGTACACGCCCGATCGGTGAGTGGTTTGGACTCACCACAGAGGCAAGACGTGTGGTTAGCTTAGACTTGCCAGCCAACCAGTTGGATGGTGAGCTACCTGCTGCTATTGGACAATGGGAAAACCTGAAGACGATAGATTTAAGTCAGAATATTATTCGGGGCTTTCTGCCACAAGAAATTGGAAACTGGGGGCGCATCACAGTAATTAATCTTTCGGACTCCCGGGACCCGAATAACGATGGCGACCAAACTGCTGGTTTACGCGGCGACATCCCCGTCTCCATTCAGCAGCTTGATCGGCTACAAGACCTCAATATCCGAAACGGTAGGCTTACAGATCTTTCGCGCCTAAGGAGGCTTGCCGCGCTTCGTACACTAGATTTATCGGGTAATAACTTGGGAGCAAATGTCTCTCTGGCAGGTTTACAACAGATACAGACACTTACCGAAGTGGATTTAAGCAATAACTTCCTCGAACAGTCCGCAGATTTGCGCTTTTTACAACGCCTTGACCTAAGCGAAAATGCCTTGACCTTCGAGGACTTAGAGCCTAACCGCACGATCCCAGAATTTATCTACGCGCCGCAAGCTGATCTGAGTCCACGACAAGTGTTCAACCAACAGCCCAGTGAAAGTATTGCGTTTTCGGCTCAAGCAGGCGGAACGCAGAACGAGTATCGCTGGACAAAAGAGGGGCAAGCATTATCCGAAACTTCAGCGACCTTATCTTTCACGTCGCTCCGAAAGCCCGATCAGGGAACTTATCGAGGGTTCGTGACCAACGCGCTCTTACCAGAGTTGACCCTTCAGACTGGTGAGTTTATTCTATTTGTGGTTTCGGAAGAAGACCTTGCTAAGGAGCGAGAAGCCCTACGCGCACTCTACGACGCAACCAATGGTCCAAACTGGCGGGTAAGCCGTTTTTGGTTTACAGGAAGCAGCGATGACCTGGAGGAGTGGTACGGAATCTCATTAAATGCCGCTGGACAAGTACAAGAATTGAACCTATCCAATAACCTTTTGCGTGGGCGGTTGCCGGGTGCTCTCCGCGACTTGAAAGGCTTAGAAATTCTACGAGTAGATCGAAATATTATCACGGGAATTGCTGCCAACGGCTTGCGCCAAATTCCCACTTTGCAAGAACTCTACCTCGACGACTGCGGGCTCACTACCCTCCCCGATCTAACGGGCTTTCCTGCTTTGAAAGTACTGGGGGTCACTGAGAATGCACTCCTGTTCAGCCCCCTTCTAGATAATCTTTCTGCCGCGGAAGATTTACGCTACGCCCCGCAGGATAGCTTAGGACAGACAGAAGTGCTAGAGGTACTTGAAGGGGAGCAAATCAGCATTTCCCGGGATCTCGTGGATTTTACAAACACCTACACGTGGCTCAAAGACCAAGAACCCATCGGTGGCTTTGTCTCCACAGAGGTTAGTATCCGTATCGCCGCACTAGAGGATGCTGGGCGGTATAATTTGACCTATCAAAACGATCAACTGCCAGACCTAACACTGGTAAGTCGCCCCACTTTTGTATTTGTTCAAGAGGTAGTTACAGGAACAGAAAATAATAATA
>CAZNAK010000479.1:2057-2439 GCA_964570645.1 uncultured Cytophagales bacterium
AAATTTCCGAGTAATCGCTCCCGAAGGCGAAGAACTTCTCGAAGTATTACTCCTAGACACACAAGGAAAAGTTATCACATTTTTATCAGAAGACGAGAAAACATATCGCTTCCCTCCAGATTATCCTTCTGGAATGTACTTTTTAAGACTCATCACCAAAAAACAGATTATTACACACAAATTTATGCTTCAACACTAGCACCATGTCACTAAATGTTATCATTAGCGGTGGCGGAACGGGTGGACACATTTATCCGGGAATTGCCATTGCCGAAGAACTGCAACGGAGGGATGCAGATACTAAAATTTTGTTTGTAGGGGCACAGGGCAAAATGGAGATGGATCGTGTTCCTAAAGCAGGATATGAGATTATTGGATTGCC
>CAZNAK010000480.1:0-2437 GCA_964570645.1 uncultured Cytophagales bacterium
GGGCGCAGGCAAAAAGACGATTGAAATGGACTTTCTGCCTGACGTTCACATTGAATGCCCTTCTTGTCGGGGTTTACGCTACAACCGCGAAACGCTCGAAATTCGTTTTAAAGGTAAGTCGATTGCCGACGTACTGGCGATGAGCGTAGAAGAAGCCTGTGAGTTTTTTGCTAATCAGCCGCCGATACTTCGCCGATTGGAAACGCTACGCGATGTCGGCTTGGGTTATATCACGCTGGGGCAACACGCGATGACGCTTTCGGGCGGAGAGGCGCAGCGTGTGAAGCTGGCAACTGAACTTTCTAAGCGCGACACGGGAAACACCTTGTATATCCTCGACGAACCCACAACGGGCTTACATTTCAAAGACATTCACTTTTTGCTGAAAGTCTTGCAACGGCTTGTCGGAAAGGGGAATACCGTTCTGGTAATCGAACATAACTTGGATGTCGTCAAAGTAGCCGACTGGATTATTGACCTCGGACCCGAAGGTGGTGTAGGCGGCGGTCAGATCATCGCCGAAGGTACACCCGAAAAAGTCGTTAAGACGAAAAAGGGCTACACAAGCAAGTTTTTGAAGGAAGAGTTGAAGGGGTGATAGAAAACTCTGCGCTGATACAATATAATGGTAATATGTAATAGCAAAGCATTATGTGAATTACTCAAAGTCAAACTCCCCTAAAAGTGTGTTTAGAGGTGTTTCTCTCGGATTGATAATGATGGGCTTCTTCCAGTTTCGTGCAACTTCTTGTTGTTTTACATGATTGGAAAGTGTGATGAAATCACTGTCAAAAACAAGGATGTGTGTAATTTTATCGTGAAGCATGGCTTGTGCAAGGATTTTTGTGTCCTCTTTCAAGCACTTTCTATCGTATGACGAGAGATTCTCATCTTTCCGCATTTTAAAAGCAATTTCCCCAATTTTCCCTGCTCTTACAGCTTCGGGAGCATTGAAAGGTAAAATACGAAGCTGACTTACTGGAATTTCTTTAATTTTCCCTTTTACGCAGTATTCAGATATAGCAATGGTAGATAAAAATACAGGCACTTCCCCTCCCTCACAGAACTTGAAATATTTACTTGCCTCACCGTGATAAGGATCGTTTGCATTCACGAGCCTAATCAAGAAACCTGTATTAAGTAACACACCTTTTAGCCCATCCATGTTAGCCTCTGATTTCCTTTAGCCATTCATCAGTATTGCTTACACCTTCCCATGAGAAACTAGTTGCTTCTTTAGTCTGCTCCTCCAAAGATTCTTCATCAAGCGTAGTTTCATTTTTCGATAGCCAACACTCCCCTCCTCTACCTGCGCTAGTGCTATCGTGTTTTGACTTCCCTCGGGATCAATTAGCGTACGAATAGTTTTTAGTTTTTCTGCAAGTTCATTGATGTCATAGGTTGCTACCGACAGCATCTTTCCAGAGTCTGTTTCTCCTGATATTCGAAGCGTTAAATAAGCATCCTTAGACATAACGCAATATATAAAATCTCTTATGTTTGCTTTATCAAACAGAGATATAAGTTTAAAGGTTTACTAAGAGGAAGTAAAACAGGCTCTTACGTATCATGTATTTGTATTCATTTTAGGATACTAACACAGACGAGAAATAAGATTCTGCTAAAACGATAATCCAAAAGTAATATCACCAATATTGACGAATGTTTTACTACCCTTTGAATCCCGTCGAACGACCTCTTGGATTAGAGTTTGAAGTCGGCCGCCTTCTGACTGTTTGCTCCTAAAAATGTCCAGAAAAGCAGCATTAAGTTCGTTTCCTTCAAAGGCTTTTCTATGGATGTATCGCTCTAAACTTCTCGACAATATAATGCCCGTCAATAAGCTTGTCCCTCCGCCCAATTTTTCGGAACTTGCCGCCCTGCTTTTTGGTTCTGAATCCAAGATAATTTTTTACTTCCATGCAAAAGACCTACGATCCCGCCAACGTTGAACATAAGTGGTACGCCCACTGGATGAAACAAGATTTTTTCTCGGCAAAAGTCAATCCTGATAAAGAGCCTTACACCATTGTCATCCCACCACCAAACGTCACGGGTGTCCTGCACATGGGGCATATGCTCAACAACACCATTCAGGATGTCCTAATCCGCAAAGCACGTATGGAAGGCAAAGAAGCCTGTTGGGTGCCGGGTACAGACCATGCTAGCATCGCTACCGAAGCCAAAGTAGTGAAGTTACTACGCGAAAAGGGCATCAAAAAGTCGGACCTTAGCCGTGAGGAGTTTCTCAAACACGCCTACGAGTGGAAAGACAAATACGGCGGAATCATCTTGGAGCAACTCAAAAAACTTGGGGCTTCCTGCGACTGGAAACGCACCGCCTTTACGATGGACGAAGGCTACTACCAGTCCGTGATTCGTGTGTTTGTCGATATGTACCGAAAAGGGTATATCTATCGCGGGCTACGGATGATTA
>CAZNAK010000481.1:0-2429 GCA_964570645.1 uncultured Cytophagales bacterium
CTGAGCTTGAGGAAGATGAGTTACTGCTGGGTTATCAAATTATTGAGAAGGAACAGCGACTACTCGTTTTCGAGCTACGAAAGTCAGGGTTGAGCGTCCAAGATCATCCGTTGGGGGAGGAGTTAAGTAGAAAAATTACACAGTTCCGGAATGTAGTATTTTATCATGCCGATAATGCCTACTACACCAGCGCGTACGAGCTACGCAAGACCTTATTACCTAAAAAGATTCGCGCCAGACATATTTATGTTATCCCTGAGGGAAAGCTAAACGGTTTATCCTTTGGTGCCTTGCTTACCCGTAAACCAGATCCTGAGCAGCCTTACGCCGTCTCTTTGCAGCAAGCACAAGTACAGCTAATGCGCTCAGAGACCTACGCGGAGCCATTTTATTGGGCAGCTTTTGTGGTGGTGGGGGAGTAAAACACTATTCTTTTGGCAGTGCCGCCCCGCAAGATTTGCAGTTACTGTTCTGGGCTTTGTTTTTGGTAGCACAGTACTCACAGGCGATATATTCCTTTTTCACCTTCTCACGCTTGGCTTCTTCTGCCTTTTTCTGGGCTTTCTTTTCTTCAGAAGCAATTTTATCGTGTTCACGTATCACATTTTTAACCATCTTTTCTGCCTCTTCTAGCTGCTGGCTTATTTGAAATAGATTTGGCTTCACGTAAGGCGGTTTCGGTTTCGCGAATTGCTCTACGCTTACTATCCCTCAGGTTATCGGGAAGCTTCATGACTTCAAGCTTTTGCAGCTGCTTTTTGAGGTTCTTCTGCGTGCGCTGAACAGTACGGAGGTTACGTACAAACGCTGCATTAAGGACTTTATTTGCTTTTTCGAGCTGTACGATTTTTTCCTCTTCCCCAGCGATAGAGGTAACTTTATCGTACTCTAACTGTGCCTCAGCAAGTTTTCCGTCAAGGGTCTTTCCAAAGTTCGGAAAATCTACTTTAAGGTCTTTGACGATCTTGACGTTACGATCCCAAGACTTACTTTCGGACTCGACCGACTTAGAACAAGAGGAGACAACAAAGACAAAGGCGAAAAAATAAAAAAATTGATATTTCATGCTTGTAATTTGAGTTTTAATGGCTCAGGAAGGCGACATACCTGCTGTGTGTTAAGGTAGTCAAAACAAATGATACCTGTCTTAACAATACCGATTTCTTTTTGGTCTGACTGCCGAACCAAACGGTAGTACAGTTCAAAAGACACGCGAGTTAATGCCCCTACGGTCACGAAAATCTCAATTTGGTCGCCTAAAAACGCCTGAGTTTTAAAAACTATTGCTGCATCGCCCATAATAATTCCGATGCCTTCAACTTCAAGTTCGCTTTTGTAGCCAAGATGCTGCAAAAACTTAAGTCGTGCCTCTTGTGCGTAAGCCAGAAAGCGATCGTTGCCTAGATGATTACCGTAATTGAGGTCAGCGGCGCGAACCTCCAAAACCGTAGAAAATTTTGACTGGGTTGGAAACTCTAACTTTAATCGTGCCATGTGCTTATAACCTAATTCCACCTGTCATGTTCTCACCTTCTTCTGTATTCGACTTCGTTCCGAGCGCAAAACCGAACGCCGCCCCGCAGACTCCTCCAATGATGTGCGCAAATTGAGAAATATTGTCCGTGGAAATCACATTCATCACCTCACGCCCCACATAAAGCAGTGCGACCAAAATAAAGGTCAGTGGAATCTGTCCTGCTTTCATATTCGTAATTGACCCCAGCAGAATAAGCATAAAGACAACACCACTTGCACCCAATAAGCCCGAACTAAAAAAGAAATTATTCAATAATCCCGTGATGAGTGCAGTAGCGACAATCATCATAAGAAGTTTTTGTGATCCATATTTTTCCTCCACAAGTGGTCCAATCAGAAGAATTAGCGAGAAGTTTCCAATTAAGTGCCCCCAGCCACCATGACCAATGACGTGCGTAAACATCCGTAGATAATCAAAAGGATCGCCAAGGTTTGTACTGCCATCAAGGGCAAAAAAGTAGTTAACGGTCATTTGAGGAAGCACCTGAACGATTACGCAGACAAGCGTGTAAGTAAGAATAATAGGTGCATTATAGGTAATTCGCATTGTCTTTAAGAGATTATGTTTGATTTTAGAAACGAGTGAAGTAAGTGAATCGTTACAAGAACCTAGCAGGTAAGTTCGCTTAAATCGTACGCTGATCGAAGAAAGCAGCGTCAAATCTTGCGAAAATCCCAGCGCGGTCATGGCGAAGGTTTCAACGGTATTTAGAGGTTTTTGAGTGGTTTGTTGATGTCTTTCAACGGATAAAAATGACTTTTTTGACACAATAGCAGCATTTTTTGGTTATTTGTAGGTGAAAAATTTCTTCAAAACCATGAAAAAAATATTTCTAGTATTTTCGTTTGCTTTTCTTGTCGATTGTGGCAGTGTCCAAGAAGCTCCCAAAACC
>CAZNAK010000482.1:0-2426 GCA_964570645.1 uncultured Cytophagales bacterium
GGGCTAAACACGCCATAGACCCCATATACGTGAAGCATTTCATAAAAAACTTCTTGCGCCCGCCATAGTCTGCCATCCCCGAAAGAAAAGGCGAGAGCATAGCGACCAGTAGAAAAGAAAACGAAATACCATAGGAATATAGCACGTCAGAAGGGAACTCCAATCCAAAAAAGTTGACCAGTACTAAGTCAGTCCCGTCATCACTTTTACCCGCAATCCCAAAGGCGGACTTTGTTACAGCAGCGTAGTAGATCGGAAAAATTGCGCTCGTGATAAGAAGGCTGTAAACCGAGTTTGCCCAATCATACATTGCCCAGCCGTTGAGCGTTTTGGGGTTGTTTTTAGGCATCATAAAGCGTTGTAGTTTGGGTTCGGAGTAGCAAGATACAAAGATTACTTAAATTTATGGACGCTTACCAACACAAAAAAGCCACACAAAGTAATTGCGCAGCTTCTCTTAATTTTCGTGGTTTTAGTGTGTTTAAGATCTCGCTTTCTTTGGCATCGTACCAAAAACCCAATCCCAGAGCGGTGAAGAAACACCAAAGGCTACCGTATTGTCCTTATAGTGATGAATGCCGTGATGCACCCAAAGTGTTTTAAAGATATTATTTGGTGGGCGGAAAGCATGGACAATGTAATGCACACACAGATAGGAGGCGTATCCCGAGATAAAACCGGGTAGAAATCCAAAAGTGTAATCACCGATAAGACTATAAAATCCGTAAAACAGCAAAGAAGCAAGAATAATACTTACGAGTGGTGGCATTGCCAAACGACCTTTATCTTTTGGGTAGTCGTGATGTACACCATGGAAGTTGTAACGTACTTTTTTACGGAACTCAGTAGTTGCTTCCATATGAAAAACATCCTTGTGAACAAGGTATTCGACGAGGGTAAAGAGCAGGAAGCCAACGATAAACAAAGCAACCTGAGTTAGGGTCGGAAGCGCAGTTTCAAGCAGACCGTAGCCTAGCATGAAGATGGAAAATCCGTAGAAGATCGTCAGAGGAACAGCAATGTGAGTACGAGTAAGGTGTTCTAAAACGGGATTTGAAAAAATTTGTTTTTTACCTACGTGTTGAGTTTTTTGAGCAGACATAGTGGTCGATTCTTGTTTTTTTAAAGCAAAAATAGAAAAAAAATTGATACCAATTTTTGTTTTTGTTTCGTCAAAAAAGTCATACAGGTTTGATTGAAAATTATTTTGCTTTTCAAAAAGCAAGAATAAATTTATTTTTTTGAAGATCAATTTGTATTTTTGTTCATTGATAGACAATTCAAGAAATCTAATAGATGTTTATTAGGTTCAAATTTTGCCTAGAAGACATTTAGAACAATCAAGATTTTTTTAACGCACCATTTATGATGCACACAAATCTACAAGGGCTCGACGATCCACACGAAACACCCATAATCAAGGTAATTGGTGTTGGCGGTGGCGGCGGTAATGCGGTCGGACACATGTATCGTCAGGGTATTCGCGGCGTGGAATTTTATATCTGTAATACTGATATTCAGGCACTTGACCTAAGTCCAGTTCCGAATAAAATACAGATTGGACGAAACCTCACACAGGGACTTGGTGCGGGCGCAAACCCAGAACGTGGCCACAACGCAGCTCTAGAGAGTAAGGAAGAAATCCGTGAAATCCTTAGCCATAATACAAAAATGCTCTTTATTACCGCAGGAATGGGGGGAGGCACAGGGACAGGAGCAGCACCAGTGATTGCAGAAGTAGCTCGCGAGTTAGGAATCCTGACAGTAGGTATTGTAACGGCTCCTTTCGGATTTGAAGGAAAGCCCAAACGCGTGCGGGCCCAAGAGGGCATTGACCAAATGCGTGAGGAATGCGATACGGTTTTAGTGATCTTGAATGACCGCTTGCGCGATGTATATGGAAAGGCTTCCATGCGCGAGGCATTTCGTCAGGCAGATAATGTGCTGACCAAAGCATCAAAGTCGATTGCCGAGATCATTACGGTTTCGGGTACGATCAACGTGGACTTTGAGGACGTACGAACGGTCATGAAGGATGCTGGGGCTGCCGTAATGGGATCCGCAACTGCTGAGGGAGAAAACCGCGCACGACGCGCCGCAGAGGGAGCAATCACCTCTCCGCTCTTGAATAACACAGACATTTTTGGAGCGCACTACATCTTGTTGAGTATCGTTGTAGGTGATGAAGACGGCTTCCAGATGGAAGAACTCGAAGAAATCACGGATTATGTGCAAGAGCAAGCAGGAGACGAAGCCGAAATCATTTTTGGTCAAGCCATCGACGAAACACTTGGAGACAGTATCAGTGTGACTATCATTGCAACGGGCTTCAAAAACCGTTCAACTGAGCTTGCCCCACCCGTACAGCGTCGCGTATATGACCTTACCCCTCAGCGTTCGGTCAAAAATCGCGTGAAAGTGGATGA
>CAZNAK010000483.1:0-2420 GCA_964570645.1 uncultured Cytophagales bacterium
AAGCCGCTTGAGTTTATAGCACTTGAGTGGTTTTTCTTTGTTCCTCACCGCTTCCTCAACTCAAACACATCTGTTCGCCGGTTCACGAGGTTTCTGACACTCCCAAAGCTATGCAGCTCTCGTAAGAGGTCAATGTCAGCGTCGGCGATAAGGATCATTTCGGTGTTGGGGGTGGCTTGGGCTTTAATGCCGTCGGTCGGAAAGGCAAAATCACAAGGCGTAAACACCACCGACTGAGCAAACTGAATATCCATGTTGTGTACCTTCGGAAGGTTACCCACGCTTCCCGCAATGGCGACATAGCACTCATTTTCGATAGCTCGCGCTCGCGCACAGTTCCGCACCCGCGAGTAGCCGTTTTGGGTGTCTGTAAGGAAAGGAACGAAGAGAATATCCATGCCTTCGTCTGCCAAAAGGCGGCTGAGTTCGGGGAACTCAGAGTCATAACAGATCAAAACGCCCACTTTTCCGCAATCCGTATCAAAGGTTTTGATTTCGCTCCCGCCAACCATACCCCAAACTTTGGCTTCATCGGGTGTAATGTGGAGTTTCTCGTACCGTTCTACCTGTCCATCTCGCTTACAGATATACCCAACGTTGTATAGTTTGTCGCCAATCACTTCGGGCATACTCCCTGCGATGATGTTGATGTTATATGAGATGGCTAGATTAGTGAATTGCTCTATGATAGGTGCCGTGAACTCGGCCAGCTTCCGAATCGCATCAGGTTCGCTTAAAGCGTTGTAGTTTGCCATCAGCGGCGCATTAAAAAACTCGGGAAACAGGGCAAAGTCCGAACGGTAGGACGACAGCGCATCCACAAAAAACTCCACCTGTTGCATCATTTCATCGAAGTCTTTGTACAAACGCATCTGCCATTGGACTAGACCCAAACGCACCACACTTTTGGTGATTTTGGCTGCTTTTCGAGGTTTTTGATAATAAATATTATCCCATTCCAATAAGACAGCATACTCGCTCGAAGCCTCATCCCCCTCCAAGTAGCCTTTGAGGACACGCTGCGGGTGAAAGTCATTAGAAAGCTGAAAGTTCAGGACAGGATCGTGAATTTCTTTTTGGCGGACTTTTCGCAAGTACTCCTTCGGCGAAAGCTCATCCGCATATTTGTGGTAATTTGGAATGCGCCCGCCAAAAACAATACCTTTAAGATTTAAATGTTCACACAGTTCCTTTCGATAATCATAAAGCCGTCGTCCAAGTCGTAAGCCCTGATAGGCGGGTTTTACGATAATATCAATACCATAGAGCGTATCCCCTTTTTGATCATGTGTATTAAAGGTGTAATCACCCGTGATCTCCCTGTAAGTATGGTTATCGTCGAACTTCGCGTAATCGATGATGATCGAAAGCGCACCAGCGACGATCTTATTATTGATCTTGATAACGGCTTGCCCTTTGGGGAATTTATCAATAAGAGTTTTGATGTGATGCTCGTTCCAATAAGGTTCTAACACCATTGGATAGGTCTCAATCATCAGCTGCTTGAAGGCTTCGTATTCCTCAATTTTTAGGAAAGATAGTTCAATATTTTCGATCTCATTCATGGAAGGAAGATACGTGAAAAGGAGTTAGGTTTATCAAAAATAACAGATACTTTTACTACTCTCGCTCCCATTTTAACCCTTCTTCTACCTTGGCGATTTTGGTAGGGCGATAATTTTCGATACGCTCCATGGCTTCTTCGAGGTCATCTTCAAGCTCTACGAGCAGGTCTTCATGCAGCTTATTTGCCTTTTTGACTACCTGAATCATCCGTTTAACAACATACCGCGCAAATTTATCTGCCCGATAGGCTTCCTGTAAGAGCATGGTTTCATTTTCTCGCATATAGCTGGCGACCAAGAAACTATACAACTGAACCTCGCCCAGATAATCTTTGGTTACTTTGCTGTATCGTGTAATTTGCCCCGAAAAGTCTCGCATTTCCATCATTAATAGCCCTGGCGTCCAGCTGTACCCTGCTTTGGCGTAGCGTTCTATGTTCTCTCGGATCGTATCACGGCGATGTGTGAGGTCAAATTCATCTTCTAAGAGTTTGTAGTGCAGTTGCTCAAGGAGCAAATCGTCTTTTTTAACGAGACGAATCAACAGCTTGTCTTTGTCTTTTTGGGGCATTTCAAGGATTGCGACCTTGAGTTCATCGGAAATCTTTTGGCGTGCCATGACTACTTTTTTCGCTGGAATATACGAACTTCTTTGCTTGCTTGTAAATTATATATCAGTTTGCACCTTTTTTAAGACCTAACCAAGCTCCATGGAAATCTACGAAATTTTGATGTTAGTCGTTTTTGTCCTCGGCTACATTTTTATTACGCTTGAACATAATCTCCGCGTCGATAAAGCTGCCCCCGCCTTGATGATCGGCGGTTTATGCTGGGCAATTTATATGCTTGCCTCCC
>CAZNAK010000484.1:0-2407 GCA_964570645.1 uncultured Cytophagales bacterium
GCAAGTTCGTTCAAAAGACCTCAGAGCAATACTTTGACCCTGAAGCCCAGCAGTTTTTGGCAGATCGGTACATTATGGGAACTTGCCCAAAGTGTAACTACGACAGTGCCTACGGCGACCAGTGTGAGAACTGCGGGACAAGCCTCAGTCCGAGCGACCTGATCAATCCGCACTCAACAATTAGTGGGGCAGTGCCTGTCACCAAAAGTACTACGCATTGGTATTTACCGATGGACGAGTACGAAAGCTGGCTCAAAGACTGGATCATCACAGAGAAAAAAGATACGTGGAAGACAAACGTTTATGGGCAGTGCCGTTCTTGGATTGAGCAGGGATTACAGCCCCGCGCCATGACCCGTGACCTAGATTGGGGGGTTCCCGTCCCCCTAGATGAGGCGGCAGGGAAGGTGCTTTATGTTTGGTTGGATGCCCCCATTGGTTACATTTCGGCAACCAAAGCGTGGGCAGCGGAGCAGGGAAAGTCTTGGGAAACGTATTGGAAAGACGAGGATACCAAATTAGTGCATTTTATCGGCAAGGATAATATCGTTTTTCACTGTATCATCTTTCCGATTATCCTGAAAGCACACGGCGGCTATGTGTTACCCGACAACGTCCCTGCTAATGAGTTCTTGAACCTAGAAGGCGCAAAACTTTCTACTTCCAGAAACTGGGCGGTGTGGTTGCATGAGTTTATCCAAGATTTCCCCAACCAAAATAACGTTTTACGCTATGTGCTGACCTCTATCGCGCCCGAGACCAAAGACAGCGAGTTTACGTGGAAGGACTTTCAAGATCGAAACAACAACGAGTTGGTGGCAAATCTGGGTAACTTCGTCAATCGGACGCTGCAACTCTCGCATAAATATTTGGACGGTGTTGTTCCTACGATCCAGACAACGGATTTGAGTCCGGCCGATCAAAACATACTTACCGAAACCCAAAAAATAGCTTCCGAAATAGAAGAACTGCTTGAAAATTATCGCTTCCGTGACGCGCAAAGCCGAATGATGGATATTTCGCGTTTGGGCAACAAGTATTTTACAGACACTGAGCCTTGGAAGCTCCAAAAAATCGACCCTGAGCGTGTGAAGGTGATTCTCTACACAACCCTTCAGCTCACGGCTAGTTTGGCAACCTTAATGAAACCCTTTTTACCTGAGGCTTCGGAAAAGTTGGGTAACTTATTAAATATCAAACCAGAGAAACTGATCTGGGAAAATGTGGGTACAGAAAACTTCCTTTCGGGCGGACAGGAAATCAATAAGCCTGAATTGTTATTTCAGAAAGTTGAGGATTCAGTAATTCAGGTACAGCTCGAAAAGCTTGAAGCAACCAAACTCAGTAATAAGTCTCCAGACCCAGTTAAAGAAGCCATCGCTTTTGACGATTTTACGAAGCTAGATATTCGTGTGGCAACAATTTTGGAAGCAAAAAAAGTCAAGAAAGCCAAGAAACTTCTTGAAATTCGTTTGGATACAGGTGTCGATGAGCGTACGGTCGTAAGCGGCATTGCAGAATACTACACACCTGAGGAGATTATCGGGCGGCAGGTATGCCTGCTTGCCAACCTCGCCCCTCGTAAAATTCGTGGCGTGGCTTCACAAGGGATGATCCTGATGGCAGAAGATAAAGACGGAACGCTTCGGTTTGTCGAACCCAGCAGTAAGGTCGCTGAAGGCGTAGTGGTGCGGTAAGTCAAGTTTTTTTGATGAACCCGAGACCCGCAGCAGTATCTATTTTGTAATCGCTTATTTTATTGCCTCCTGCAACGTTTGGCTCAAGCCCTCCAAGGGACGACCGGGAGGTGGGGCAAAGGTTTCCTCTGGCGTGATGAGAAACAAAGTAGGTAAGGTGTCGAGCTGATAGTTCCGAGCAACCTCCGAAAAAATACCATTTGACCAAAGGTGAGTTCCCGCTAGTTTGCGCTTTTGAAGAAAATCCTCCCATTGCCTTTTATCCGCGTCAAGGGCAATGAAAAGAAATGCTATTGGCGCATCTGCGTATTGGTCTGATAGACGTGCAATGCGTTCTATGTCAGGCAGACACCCTGTGCAGTCGGTACGCCAAAAAGTTAGCAGCACGTGCTTTCCCTTGAAGTCTTTTAAGCGATTTTTTTGCCCTGATATGGTCTGAAGTACAAAATTTGGAGCTGGCTTATCGGTTCGTATAGCGTCTAACAAACGGTGTACACGCTGCAATAAATTACTGTACGCAGGCGACTCATTCTGTCGTTGATAATCCAGATAGCGGCTCTCTACGGCCTCCCAAAAACCCATTTTCCATGCTCTTACCAGCGTTCGCGCCTGTACATGTGCACGGACCTTGCCGGTAAGTTTCTCACCAGCAAGGTCATACAAAGTGGTAAAGTAGCCAGCATTCAAAGAATCCAAGCCCCCCAGATAAC
>CAZNAK010000485.1:0-2397 GCA_964570645.1 uncultured Cytophagales bacterium
AGAGCAGTTCAAAATATTGCGGGGTGGCAGGAGGAAGATCTGAAAATGAAATTTATTTCTTTCGTACTGCACCTAGGACATTTAGAAGACTCTGAACATTTTAAAACCTATTTTGAAAAGACCGTTTCGGCTATCGTAGAAGGGGTTTTCCTAAAGACAAAAACAGATTTTATGGTCGCGGAGGGCATTCTGGATTTACCCGATGCCCCCTACTTCCACTTCCAAGAGTATAAGCCTAATAAAAACCCTAGCGGTGACTCTATGGCGCAGTTGCTTGAAGCTTTTTTGATTGCACAAAATAAAAACGAAGTAAACAATCCACTCTATGGCTGTGAGGTAGTAGGTAAGCAATGGAATTTCGTTGTAATGGAAGGAAAAAGCTACTGTATTTCAAAGACCTACGATTGCACCGAACGCGATGACTTACTACAAATCATCGCTATCCTACGAAAGTTTAGAGAAATTCTGGAAACAAGGCTTTTGAAGCGATAGGTTTCATAAAACCCTACCACCCCTTACATAAAAATCCAGGGTTCAATAAGGACTCTTTATTATACGCAAAATACGCCCCATCAAGGCGTTCCATTTGCCCGCCTGCACTTTCAAGAATTGCCTGGCCTGCGGCAGTATCCCACTCCATCGTCGGACCTGATCGGAAATAAATATCCGCTTTCCCCTCGGCAACCATACAAAACTTCAAAGAGCTTCCTACGGAGATTGATTCTTTCACTTTATACTCTTCCATTACAGTCTTGTCTTCGGGCTTGGCGTGAGAGCGGCTAACAACGGCTACTAAGTTTTCCGTCTTTCGGTTAACCTCCATTTTCTCCGCTGCTGCTGCTCCAACTTGCTTAAACGCACCCTCGGTTTTTGAGCCAAAATACATCGTATCGTGTGTTGGCGCGAAAATTACGCCCAATACAGGTTTGTTATCCTCAATAAGCGCAATGTTGACCGTAAAATCGCCGTTGCGCTTGATAAACTCCTTAGTGCCGTCAAGCGGATCAACAAGCCAAAATTGCTTCCAGTCCTTGCGCTCTTCGTGCAGGATTTCACGTCCTTCTTCAGAAAGAATTGGAATTTCGGGGAAGTGTTTTTCGAGTTCGGCAGCAATATGTTTGTGCGAAACTTTATCGGCTAGTGTCAGGGGGGAGTCGTCGGCCTTAAAATCTACAATCTGCGAGAAGTCCGCCTCATGGTAAACTTCTAAAATCTTTTCACCCGCTTTACGTGCAATTTCGTTTAATTTTTCGATCATTTCGTGTGCTTTTTACCCCAAATGTAGGGATAAAAGCCTTAACAACACAAGCCATAAATTCTAAGGGTTTGCCGAATCATTTTCATACTTTGCATATTGAAAATTAGGTAAATAAGTACTGTGGCAAAAAAACTTAAAAAGACGTACTTCTGCCAGAGTTGTGGCGCACAATTCCCTAAGTGGATGGGAAAGTGTTCTAACTGTGACTCTTGGAATACGATTGTCGAAGAGTTGGTGGAAACCAAAAGCTCGACGGATCGTAAAAATTGGTCTCCGACGAGTACGAGCACCCGGGTCGTTAATAGGCCCAAAGCGATTCCTGAAATTGATTACGAAACAGTTTCGCGCATCGAAACCCCCGACACAGAACTTAATCGGGTGCTAGGCGGGGGGATCGTTCCGGGGTCTTTGGTGCTGATCGGGGGAGAGCCAGGGATTGGAAAATCAACTTTGATGTTACAGGTAGCTTTGCTTTTACCTAAGGTAAAGGTACTTTATGTCTCGGGCGAAGAGAGTGCGCAACAGATTAAAATGCGCGCCGAACGCCTTAAAAGCGTCTCGGCAAACTGTTACATTCTCACCGAAACTAACACCCAAAATATCTTCAAACAAGTCGAGGAACTCCAGCCCGAAGCTGTTGTGATTGACTCTATCCAAACGCTACATACCGCTTTTGTGGAGTCCTCGGCAGGGAGTATTTCACAGATTCGGGAGTGCTCGGGAGAACTTCTAAAGTTTGCCAAAGAGAGTGGAACACCCGTATTTTTAATTGGACACATCAATAAAGAAGGGTCGCTGGCCGGACCAAAGGTACTTGAGCATATGGTAGATACCGTTTTACAGTTCGAGGGCGACCGCCATTTGAGTTATCGCATCTTGCGTACAACCAAAAACCGCTTTGGCTCCACCTCCGAACTGGGCATTTATGAGATGCAGCCCACAGGTCTGCGACAGGTCAATAACCCCTCGGAGATCCTGATCTCGCAGCGTGACGCGCACTTGAGCGGAATTACCATTGGGGCGACCGTAGAAGGAAACCGCCCCTTGCTTGTTGAGGTACAGTCATTGGTGAGTACGGCAGCTTATGGTACACCACAGCGCAGCAGTACAGGTTACGATGGACGCAGACTAAATATGTT
>CAZNAK010000486.1:0-2397 GCA_964570645.1 uncultured Cytophagales bacterium
ATGCTGAAATAGAGAAATTCCGTAATGGGGAAAGTTCCCTTTTTCTCATTAACAGCCGTGAGCGTAGGCAAATTGAAGCCGAAAACAAGCTCATCTCGCTCAAAGCAAAATATTTCAAGACATGGATCGCGCTTTACTGGGTCGGCGGCGAGCTAGCAAGTTACTTTGAAGCATGAAAATCACCTTTTTAGGTACAGGTACTTCGCAAGGCGTTCCCGTAATTGGTTGTAGTTGCGCGGTATGTCAGTCTTTGGATTACCGTGACAAGCGTCTAAGAACGTCATTCCATCTCGAAATTGAGGGAAAAAGCCTCGTCATTGACTCGGGGCCAGACTTTCGGCAGCAACTCCTCCAAAACCGCATCCAACAGCTAGATGCACTGCTCTTCACTCACGAACACCAAGATCATGTGGCTGGACTCGACGACGTAAGACCGTTCAACTACCTCCAAAAGCAGGTAATGCCGATTTATGCACACGAGCGCGTGCTGCGTCGCCTCAAAAAGTCGTTTGATTATGCCTTTGCCGAAGAAAAGTATCCCGGAGCACCGCAACTGGATGTCCATGAGCTAGACGGTGAACCTTTTGAAGTCGCTGGCATTAAAGTCGTTCCTGTTGAAGTTATGCACGGAAAACTACCCGTTTTTGGGTTTCGGTTCGGTAAGTTTGCTTACGTGACCGACGTAAATTTTATTTCAGACGAGTCCCTTCAAAAGCTCCAAAACCTCGATGTGCTTGTGTTGAGCGCACTCCACCACCGCGAACATCATTCGCACTTTACGCTTGCACAAGCGTGTGAGATGGTCAAAAAGATCAAACCGAAACAGGCATTTTTTACACATTTCAGCCATTGGGTGGGAAAACACGCCGAAATAGAACCTACCTTACCCACTCAGATGCGAATGGCGTATGACGGACTTTCAGTTTGGGTTGATGATTGATAGGAGGCTTTAAGCAAGTACATCGGAAGGTATCTGACTTGTAGGGCTAGTATCTTTTTTTACGTTCTATAAAATGAAAATAAAAAAATCGCATCTTTGCCCCTCTAAAATAACCCTTTCCGATATGAACATCTTAGTCCTTGGTAGCGGCGGACGTGAACACGCTATCAGCCGAAATTTAGCGCAAAGTCTAAAGTGTAACCAACTTTTTGTCGCCCCAGGAAATGCAGGAACGGCTGCCTTGGGAACAAACGTAGCGGTTTCGCCAGAAGATTTTTTGGCAGTGGCGGAGCTTATTCGTCAAAAAAGCATCAAACTGGTCGTTGTTGGCCCCGAGGTACCATTGGTGAGGGGTTTGGTAGATTTTCTGGAAAACGAATTTGGAAAGGAGGAGCTTTTCGTGGTCGGACCGAAGCAGCAAGGGGCACAGCTCGAAGGAAGTAAGGAGTTTGCCAAGCAGTTTATGGAAAAGTATGACGTTCCGACAGCAAAATACCGTTCGTTTACAACGGAGAATCTCGCCGAAGGGCTTGCGTACCTAGATCATCACCCTACGCCTATCGTCCTGAAAGCAGACGGACTAGCGGCAGGAAAAGGAGTCTTGATTACCGAGTCGGTGGAAGAGGCAAAGGCGGCTCTTTCGGAAATGATCGAAGCGCAGAAGTTTGGCGAAGCAAGCCAAAAAGTGGTCATCGAGGAGTTTTTGAACGGAATCGAAATGTCGGTTTTTGTCCTCACGGACGGAAAAGGTTACATCACGCTACCCGAGGCAAAGGATTACAAACGTATCGGCGAAGGGGATACAGGTTTAAATACAGGCGGCATGGGTTCGATTTCTCCCGTTCCTTTCGCTACTCCTGAGTTCATGAAGAAAATTGACGCAGAAGTGATCCAACCTAGCGTTCGAGGGCTTCAAGAGGAAAATATGGATTTTGTAGGTTTTCTTTTCATCGGGCTGATGATCGTAGGTGACGTGCCTTATGTTCTCGAATATAACGTGCGGATGGGCGACCCCGAAACACAATCTGTCTTTCCGCGTATCGCCTCCGATGTAGTGGATTTGTTCGTTGCAGCAGCAAAAGGGAAAATCGATCAATATAAACTTCAAGTTCGCCCTGAAGCTGCCGCTACGGTAATTGCGGTTTCGGGTGGTTATCCCGAAGCCTACCAGAAAGGAAAAACAATCACAGGACTCGATCAAATTTCGTCGGAAACGCTCATCTCTCACGCAGGTACGGCACAAAAAGAAAATGGCATCGTAACCAGTGGCGGGCGCGTATTGGCTTTTACTACCCTTGACGCAAGTGCAAAAAAAGCCCTGTCAAAATCCCGGCAAGCGGCTGAATCTGTGCAGTTTGAAGGGAAATATTTTCGTCGTGACATTGGCTTCGACCTAAAGTTGAACTAATTTTTTCACTACCTGTTTTAGGAGTGTATGAAAAAGAAAGAACGTGTGG
>CAZNAK010000487.1:0-2381 GCA_964570645.1 uncultured Cytophagales bacterium
GCACCCTTTGCAGGTGCCGCGATTGGCGAGTACTTCCGCGACACAGGTCGTCCTGCGCTGGTTATCTACGATGACCTCTCCAAGCAAGCCGTTGCCTACCGTGAGGTATCGCTTCTGCTTAAGCGTCCTCCGGGGCGTGAGGCTTACCCAGGAGACGTATTTTACCTTCACTCACGCTTGTTAGAGCGTGCCGCCAAGGTGATCTCCTCAGATGCCGTTGCTCAGAAAATGAACGACCTTCCGCCATCGCTTCAAGGAAAAGTAAAAGGTGGAGGATCCCTGACTGCCCTTCCGATCATCGAAACACAGGCAGGAGATGTATCTGCTTACATCCCGACTAACGTAATCTCAATTACAGATGGACAGATATTCCTCGAAACCAACCTCTTTAACTCAGGTATCCGTCCTGCCATCAACGTAGGTATTTCGGTATCTCGTGTGGGTGGCTCGGCACAGATTAAGTCGATGAAGAAAATTTCTGGTACCTTAAAGCTGGATCAAGCACAGTACCGCGAATTGGAAGCCTTTGCTAAGTTCGGCTCTGACCTTGATGCAGCCACAAAGCTTGTCATTGACCGTGGTCGTCGTAACACTGAAGTTTTGAAGCAGCGTCAGTTCTCTCCTGTGGAGGTAGAAAAGCAAGCAGCCCTTATTTATGCTTCTACTAACGGATTCTTAGATAAAGTCCCTGAAGATCGCGTTAAAGATTTTGAGGTAGAATACCTTGACCTTTTGGATAAGAGCTATCGCGATACACTGGATCTGCTCCGTTCGGGTAAGATCAATGATGAAATTAAGAAAACATTGGCTACCGTCGCAAAAGACGTTGCCAAGAACTATGAAGCCTAAATGCCATGCCGAGTTTAAAGGAAGTACGAACCCGAATCATATCGGTTAAATCCACGCAGCAGATTACGCGTGCCATGAAAATGGTTGCAGCAGCGAAGTTACGTCGCGCACAAAACCGTATCATGGATATGCGACCGTATGCACGAGTCTTGAATGGCATCTTACAAAATGTCGTCTCGGCTATGGGGGGAGATGACTTTGAGAGTCCATACAGTGAGGTACGCCCTGTAAAGCGCGTTTTAATTGTCCCTGTAACCTCTGACCGTGGGCTTTGTGGGGCATTTAATGCTAATGTTATCCGTCGCGTCCAACGTACACTCTTTGCAGACACCTACGCTGAGCAATACAAGACAGGTGACGTAGAGCTTATGCCGATTGGAAAGCGGGGGTTTGCTGCCTTCCGTGGTGAAGAGACTGTAATCGGTGATTATTCGTCTATCTTAACTAACAAAAACCTTTCTTTTGAAGATGTTGCTCTAGCGGCGGAGTACGCTATGCAGGCCTTTTTGGAGGAAAAGTATGATAAGGTAGTTCTGGTATATAATGAGTTTAAGAATGTCGCGACGCAGATTTTGCGAACAGAGCAGTTCTTACCGGTTGAACCACCAAAGGTAGAGGAGGAAAAAACAACAGCTGTAGATTACATTTTTGAACCGAATAAGGTCGAGATTACAGAAAGTTTGATTCCTAAGTCTCTGAAGATCCAGTTCTATAAAGCTGTATTAGAGTCTAATGCTTCGGAGCATGGAGCACGGATGACAGCAATGGACCAAGCAACAGAAAATGCGGGTGATCTGCTTAAGGAGCTTAAACAGACGTATAACCAGACACGTCAGGCGTACATCACGAAGGAAATCCTTGAGATTGTGAGTGGTGCTCAGGCCCTGAACGAAGACTAAACTTAGCTTTGCAACTTAACTCTAAAAAAACCTCAAAGCTATGTCTTTGAGGTTTTTTATTTACCATAAACTATATCCCCTTATCCTCTCTTTCGTCATTAAATAACGAGATATGTTCATTGAGGACAATCGCTTTCTCGAGGTCTTGTAATTCATTAACCTCATCACTTAGGTCTTCTAGTTCTGCCAGAATGCGGTTTTCAAGGTCAATATCATCTTCATTCATAATTGAAGCATGGGTAGAACTACGTTCGGTATTCTTTTCCTGAATGTTGTGTAAGCGTCCTGCCAGCTTTTGGAGCTTATGCCGTGTTTTCTCCTGAAACATAAAGGATTGAAGGCGTGCCTCAATTTTCTTAAAATAAGCGATACGCGTTTCTACCAATCGCAAATTTTTGTGGTAAGCCTGAATGAGGTTTCGCGCCGTAGCACGGGTTTCTTCATCAAAATCCGCCAAAAAATTGTTTTCCAGAATGTAAGAACTGCTGTTATCAGGGTTCTTAAACTCATAAAGAATTTTTCGGTCTGGTTGACGATTAACCTCAATGCCGTCTGAAACTCTATATACGCTTTTGTATGCCTCAATAATATCTTGCTCAAGCTGCGACTTGAGCGCGAGGTCGTGCTTGAGGT
>CAZNAK010000488.1:0-2375 GCA_964570645.1 uncultured Cytophagales bacterium
TAACACATGGACGCTAGAGATTTCCGTTACACAGTCTGTTCGAGTATATGCAGGGATGCCGATTGGGCAGTTAATTTATTTTCAAATTGCAGGAGAGATTGAAAATTACTATCATCAGAAAAGAAATGCGAAGTATTTGGAGCGTACTGTACGCCCAGTGGAGTCTATGATGTTCAAAAATGACTTTTAGATTTTCTTTATTCTTGACCATTTTATCGTTGTCATTATTAGAACAGCGCGCTCATGCTTTAACGTTAGTAGAAGTTTCTACTACCGTTGGAGTAAGTATTTTTGGAGGACTACTTCTTGTCTCTGGAATTATCTTTTTTATTCAAAGTCGAGCTAAGAAAGCACTTAAACGACTTTTAGAGGAGAAAAATATCGAGGTTGAGCACCTCAAGCAGAAAGCAAAACACGCTCAGCAACTCATTGATGAAAAAGACCAGACCATTGACCGTCAGCAAGCGGCACTTCTTGAAAAGGAAAAATCGCTTAATAAAGCCAGGAAAAATGCAACCAATGCACGTAAGGAGCTTCTTCTGACCAACCATCGTCTCCAAGGCCTCAAACGTGAGTCGCAGGACCGTGGCGAACGCCTGAAAGATGTGGTACAAAATCTTAACCGCTCGGACGAGGAGTTAGATCGTTTTGTGTATAAAGCCTCTCACGACCTTCGTGCGCCGATTGCACGTATCCAAGGATTAGCCAATATTGCGCGTCTGGAGAAAAACGAGCCTAAAATTATGCTTAGCTATCTCAATAAGATGGAAAAAATCTCTTTTGAGATGGACAATATGCTTAGTAAGCTACTGACCATAAACTTTATCAATATTGATGAGCTGAACCTTCAAGAATTAGACTTCAAAAAAGTGCTAGAGAATGTAGTCAAAGATCTGGAGGCCAAACACCTAAACTCTCCCGTCAAGATACATACACACCTCGGTAAGGTGGATAAGTTTATCTGTGATCCAAAAATCGTGGAGATCATTATTGAGAATTTGCTGGAGAATGCCCTAATTTACCATCGTGATAACCTTGAGCCTGAGGAGGAACCTGAGGTTTCATTGGATATTAAAACATATCGGAACAACCTGAGAATTATTGTGCAAGACAACGGGACGGGAATTGCTAAGGAGTACCATGATAAAGCGTTTCAGATGTTTTTTAAGGGGACAGAGCGATCCAAAGGAAACGGACTGGGGTTGTACGCTGTCCAGCGTGCCTTAGCAAAGGTAAATGGAACGATTACGCTCGAAAGCGCACTGAATAGCTACACCAAAGCTGTCGTCAGGATTCCCTATGATTCCCATGAAGAACAACCAGCATAAATTTAAATATATCTTTGAACAAACAAATCACTACCCATGACCAGAACTGAAAAACGTGCCGCCCGCCGAGAACGTCGCCAAAAGCGTCGTGCCAAACGAAGAGCCAGAAGAGCCGAACGCCGTGCCGAACGCAAAAATCGGGGGCTAAAGCTAGGACAAATTCTAGCTGATAAAATTCAAGTTCTCCTTGACCGTGAGGTAACCAAAATACAGATTGAACGAGGCGAAGCGCCTGATTCAGCACTCAGAATCAATACGGACGCAGCCAACTTAAAAAATCAGGTATTTGAAGCCTTATCGCAGTCGCAGGTGCCTGTACTCTCCAAACTTGCTGATATTGTCCCTGACGTGTTAGAGGGGATAAAAAAGCAAATTCACCACACGTACGGCATGGCCAAGCAGTATGGCTACGAAGGTAGAATCACGCCCGAGCTGATGCTTTTTGTCCTCTTAGAGTCCTTTGGAAAGAAAAAGTTTGATAATGTCTTGGGCGACATCGAAGCCACAAAAATTGTCGTTACGGCGCAAAACAATCAGGCGTTAAAGGCAGGCTTTAAGCACCTTGGGATGGTAATCGCAGGGCGGTTACTGAAGTCAGCCGTAGCCAAATATGTGCCCATTCTAGGGACTGCCGTATCGGTGATCTGGGATCAGGTATCGTATAGTCGTCTCAATAAAGCAGGGGCGGACATTTTTGGATCAAATAAAGAAGTTGTATTTTCGGAGGAAGCCAAGTCTCAAGTCGATATTAATGAAGAGGACTTGTTTGAGGACGACGAAGAGCTTGAAATTGATAAGCTCCACACGATGATCCACCTCATGCAAGCCGATAAGGAAGTTACCAGCGAAGAACGCGCCTTTTTTAATCAACTTCTTGAAAGTGCAGATATTGATGCGGACGAGAAAGAGGCCTTACGCGAACTTTTGGATGACTTTGTAGAAGATGAGGAGGAACTAAGCCTTGAGGCGTACCGTCAGGACGAAGAAGCGGCACTTTTACTGATCACTGACCTCGTTGCAATGGCACAGGTAGATCATCGGATGACA
>CAZNAK010000489.1:0-2375 GCA_964570645.1 uncultured Cytophagales bacterium
TTCTTTTTCTCCAAAAAGAGACCTTTCTAAGCTTAAGTTGACAGCATTGAGCGTCTCGCTGCGACCTTTCAATGCCCTGTTTATCAATACTTAATGCGTCCAGGCGAGACACTTGAACGAGGCGTAGCTAGACTTCGCCGTTGCTTGTCGCCCGACAGGCGACCCTTTGGTTTTTTCCCCGCTGTGCGCGATTATCAATCCACTTTAACGAACAAGCGCAGAACGTAAGTCCTATCTGCCTGTTTTCTCCCAATTTTTTTTATCTTGTCATGAAAAATTCTGTAAGCTATGAGCGATGCCGAAATTAAACTTGAATTGATCCGTTTGGTCGATCGCCAAGAAGGGCGGTCTTTACGTGCCCTCTACGAACTCCTCCAAAAGCAGGTGGGCACAAACGTGAACAATACCTTGGAAGCCGGCTATAAAGCAATGTCCGAAGATACCGCCCGCGAAGAGGAAGCCTTGGAATGGGGCGAGGGTACGCTAAACACAGAAGAGCTATGAAAAAACGGGGCGAAGTTTGGTGGATTAACTTTGACCCCGCTGTGGGGCAGGAGGTTAGAAAGAAGCGTCCGGCAGTTATTGTAAGCAATGATATATCAAATAAGTTTCTCAAACGCTACCAAGTTGTTCCACTGAGTACAAAGGTGTCTAAAATGTACCCAAGCGAAACCGCCGTTACGGTGCAAGGCACTCCCTCCAAAGCTATGGCAGACCAGTTGGCTACGGTGAGCGAATTACGCTTTCTGGATAGAATTACTTGCGTAACGGCGGAAGAGCTAGAGCGCATTGAAGCAGTCATTCGTCAGCAACTTGATCTATGAAAGTAAAGGTGTACTCACGCTTTGCACCCTGGCAGTGGTAGAAAAAATACCCTGCCGGTGGTTTGTTTATCGACTTATGTCAGTTCACGAGCTTTCGTGCCTCATAAAACTGTTCCAACAGCGTACTCAAGAGTTCCGCCGTATTTATGTTCTCCTCTTCGAGCCACACCCGGACTTCTAGCGGTACGTCAAGGGTTAGGGTGAGGGGTGTTTCGGCAAGGGCGACGGGGTCAATATCGGTACGTTCCCACTCGTGGTCATCGAATTCGGGACCGTAGGCGATGTCCTCGTCGTTGTAGGTAATCAGGTGTTCGGGTACGTCGAAGCCTTGCTTTTGTAAATGAAAAGCATCCATCGCGTCTATGGGCTGATCTATCACAACATCATAGTTATCAATAGACTCCCCGGCAAGCAGTTTATCTGCCGCTGCCTTTCCCGATATTTTTTGCTTCGTCATAGTCATAACGTCTTTTTTCTTTTTTGTTGGCTCTTCGTGCGGAGATAATACGAAATACTGCATTGCGCACCGTATAAATTACCGTGGTTATGGAGTTTAGCAGACTGCCAACGGTTTTCCAGCGTCGTTCACCGTACAGGTTGCGTGGGGGTATATACTGAATGCGCTTTTTATCGTCAAACACACCTTTTGCATCCTCAAAAGCAATGCGATGTTTCTCCTTATTGGACGTATTCTTTTTCTCGTCCCACTCAAATTCAGGCATCTTTTTTCTTACAAATTTACGTAAATCGTACCGAAAAAGTTCCAGCTATTTAAACTAACGATGGACGCGCGTCCATCGTTGGTGTATGGTATCCCTTCGGGAGCTTTTGCCGTTGGGTGTGTCTGCACAACCGACATAAAGGGAACTAAAACCCCGTTTTCTCTGTTTTTCCTCGTAACCAAAACTCGGTGTTATGAAGCTGACCATTGAAATTGCAGAAGAAAACCTCCCTGAGTTTCTAAATTATTTAAAAAGAGTGTCTTTTGTTAAAAATATAGCGATCAAGGATGGAGTACTAACACCTGAGCAGTACGAAATATGGAAAGAAATTAAAGCAGGGCTAGAAGATGCTAGACAAGGGCGGCTGATCTCGGCTTCCACATTTTTAGATGAATTGAAGAAGGCGTAGTGTAATGGCAGAAGTTAAAGTTGCCAGCTCATTTCTGAGGCAGTCGAAGCGCTTGCTCAAGAAGTACAAATCATTAGCCGATGATCTTGAGCAACTTATAGCAAACTTAGCGGAAAATCCCGAGCAGGGAAAGTCACTAGGGAAGAGTTGCTACAAAGTTCGGATGGCAATTACCTCAAAAAATAAGGGAAAGTCAGGCGGAGCGCGTGTCATCACGCTATTTCAACGTGTCGATGATACCTTGATCTTGATAAAAGTGAGCAGGAAAGTCTTTCTGATGTAGAGCTGGCGGCATTGATTGCGGACTTCTATGAGGAAGAGTAATTCCGCACACCGCTACCTACTTTCCTCCCCCCACTGGTCGGAAGCGTCTCGCTCAATGCTGTCAACTTAAGCTTAGAAAGGTCTCTTTTTGGAGAA
>CAZNAK010000490.1:0-2366 GCA_964570645.1 uncultured Cytophagales bacterium
AATAATGGGTTTAAGTATCTGATAATAAGCACTCTACATTAGCTTTAATTGATAAACGGAACACTTCCCTCTCCTTTTGGGGAGAGATTGAGGGTGGGCTTTGATAATCAGAGGCTTGGCAAACTATTCGCGTTAGTTTACTTTTTTTTAGCCTTCTGTCAGAGCCTCCGACAAATCAGTTCGATACGCAGCTTGCGCAGCAGGAAGTAGCGCAGCTAGAAATCCTATGCCCAAGACGACTAAAAAGAGTGTCCATTCCGAAGGTAAAATCTGAAGGTTTTCGATGCTGTATCGGTACTGCTCCCTTGCCCAGCGTGATAGCAGCCAAAGTCCCATCCGACCAAGTGTCCAGCCTAGCAGGCAGCCCAAGAAAGCTAACATCAGACCTTCTTGTAAAATTAAGGCAAAAAGAAACCTCCTTGATCCCCCCAAAGCACGCATCAAGGCAAGCTCATAGCGGCGTTCACGCAGGCTTTTGTACAGCGAGATAAACAGGCTGATTCCTGACACCAGAATCACGGCAAGGGCAATTCCCTGTAATAATTTTACCCCTAAACCGATATTATTCATCAGTCGATTGATCTCAAAGGCAGGTAAAGCCGCCTGCATATCTGTATTTTCGTTGATAAAACGGGGTAGGGTTACGGCAGCTAATGGGGATCGAAATTCGAGTAACAAAGCCGTAATTTCTTTTTCTTCCTCGTGATTGTGTCCCTCCTGATCATGCTCGTCGTGTTCATGTTCATCAGAATGCTCATCCTCGTCATGATTATGCGTATGATGCTCTTCCTCGTGATCATGGTTATGGACTTCCCAAATGCTAGAAATGTCCGTGAGTAACAACTGATCGACAACCGTTCCTGTGGGCTTTAAAACTCCGACAACACGAAAATCGGTATCGTGTGTTTCGCCAAAACCGTCCAATCCGTGTGCGCTCTGGAAGGTCTCCCCAATTTTAAGCCCTAGTTGTGCGGCTACTTGTGCGCCTGCCGTAACCTCAAAGGCTTCGTCCCAACGTTTACCTTCGGCGAGTTGAGCCTGATATTTTTTGAGGTAGTCTTTATTTGTTCCCACGATGCGGTAGCCCTGATAGCTGTCGCCGTAAGCCAGTGGAATGGCGGTTTTGACCATCGGATGACGACGGATTTTTTCAGATTCGGCAAGATCGATGTTTCCTGTCGGTGCGTCAAGGTGATAGACGCTCGAGAGAATCAGTTGAAGTGGACTACCCTTCGCCCCCACTACCATACTGATTCCCTCCAGATTTTTTTCAAACTTTTGGTTCAAATTATTTTCTAAGACCAAAAGCAAAGAAATAATTCCTACGCCCATCGTCAGTAAGATGAGGTTGAGGGTCAGCGGATTGGCAAGAAGGTGACGATAGGTGAGGAGCCAGCGGTTCATGTGATCTGTTTTTGGTGGTGTTGCACGTGATATACCGTAAAGTAGAGCATCTCCCGCAGGGTAATTTTCCCCAAACTTGGGTGGGGTAAACGCAGCGTATCCAGTTCCTTTTCCGAGAAGCCCAGCACGAGTCGGTTTAGGCGGCGTATCGCTTTGGCAAGCCATTTTGTACCGCGTCCAAGTCCGTCAAATGGAATGTCTGAGGGTAAGTAAGCGTTTGGTGCTTTTGCCCCTTCAGCAAGTTTTTTTTGATAGGCTGCTACAACTTCCTCATAAGAGCGACTGCCCGTTTGACTTTTTCCAAAGAGCAGTCGAATGACCCACTTAGGCAATGAAAAGGCTTTTAGTAAGGGCATCACCGAACGCTGAACATGACTCAGTTGCTGTCCTGCATTCCACTTGTCGGGCTGCCCCTCAAACTGCGCCTCGGAGAGTGTTAAGAGAAGCTCCGAAAACTCGGCGTGTCGATCATGGAGGAGTTGGGTAAGTTCATCTTTTTGCATAATGGCTTTAAAAATACCGTATTTACGGGCATAATTCCAATCGGCATTGTTTTATTATCGTTAAAACAGGTGCAAAACCTTTACAGGCTCTTTGTGCTTAATTACCCGAATACCTCTAAAAAATATCTTCTGTGAGCCGTCAATTTTTTCTCCTGATCGTAGTTTCCCTGCTTTTTTTGCTGGATTTCTATGTTTTTCAGCTTATTAAAACCCTTACTGTTTCGCTGACCAGCACCGTACGCACAATTATCCACGTCTTTTACTGGATATTCAACCTGAGCGGTTGGTTAGCTATTCTTAGCTTCGTGATTTTTCCTCGTGAAAGCATCCATCATACGACCCAACAACTGCTTTCTACTTGGATCGGAATGGTGTATATCCCCAAGTTTTTTGGACTTATTTTCCTCCTCCTTGATGATCTTATTCGTCTTTTGCTGTGGATTTACGCGCAGATCATGC
>CAZNAK010000491.1:0-1539 GCA_964570645.1 uncultured Cytophagales bacterium
CGTCATGTAGGCCAGCGCCTCGTCCGCGGAGTGCATACAGGGGGTCGAAACAATCTCCATCAGCGCGGTGCCGGCACGGTTGTAATCGACCAGGCTCGCTCCCGCGATATGCGTATTCTTGGCGGCGTTCTCCTCCTGATGAATGCGCTCGATCATGAAGGTTTTCAGTTCGCCGTCGACCTCGGCTTCCAGCTTTCCGCCTAGGCATAACGGCTGATCGTACTGTGAAATCTGATAGTTTTTGGCCATGTCGGGATAAAAATAGTTTTTGCGGTCCCATTTGGAACGCGGATTGATTTCGCTCCCCAGCAGCAGGCCCGCCTTGCAACAGAGTTCGACGGCGTACTCATTCATGACCGGCAGCGCACCGGGGTAGCCGAGGCAGACGGGGCAGACGTGGGTGTTGGGCGGCGCGCCGTATTCATGCCTGCAGCCGCAGAACATTTTCGTCCGCGTTTTCTGCATCACATGCGTCTCCAGGCCGATACAGGCTTCGTACTTCATCAGGTATTCTTCCCTGAATTAAAGATAACGAGCTTGTCCCAAAGTATTGAACCTTCATCATCACAATACTGGGTTGCAAATTCCTTGGTAAATCTATTTATCACCTTTGCGTATTCCTTTTTGAACCTTTCATTTTTCTGCTTAGCTTTTTAGCCAAGCGGTTCGATGATGTCAGTGTAAAGAGTGTCATCACCAGATATAAATTCCCAGAAGCGCTGCCCACAGAGTTTTAAGTAATCACCTTTATCGAAAAACCTCTCTTTGCCATAACAACAACCATTTACTGCAACAACTTTGATTTTTGACGTATTCGTCCCGAGGATTCGTTTAGCCTTTTTGAAATTATCACGCATTTTATTGATCTGCTGACTATTCCCCCAATTGGGACCGGATTTAATGGAAACGATGTAATGGGAGCTCTCTCTTTCAAACTCAAGATCTATGCCCTCAGCAGACGATTTACGCCCGTTAAACACCTTGTGGTTAATATGAATAGCCAACGCCTCAAGAAATCCACCAAAAATCCCTTCTTCCTGCGAAGATAGATACGCATCAAGAATGGACTTGATCAAATCTTGGGCTGTATCAATAGCCTTCACCCTAAAAAGATAAGGGTTTTTTCTTTTGAGCACATCGTTGAGTTTGAGATCCAACAACTTCTCAAGTATTTTTTGATGGTAAACCTCGATATTCGGATTGATAAATTCACTTACTTCGCTTCTTTTTACTTTTTGCATATTTAGCCTTATTTTCTAATAGAAGCATTTCGCTTTCGCCCACTCGCTCCATAGCAATCTCGATATACTCAGGTAAAATATCGATTCCTACAGAATTACGCCCTAACAGCTTGGCTGCTTCAGCCGTAGTCCCGGATCCGGCAAATGGATCTAAAACCCAGTCGTCTTCGTCTGTAAAAAGTTTAATGAACCATTCTGGCAGAGCTCGCGGAAAAGTAGCGCTATGAATTCTATTGCTTGTTTCCGTTGGCATGTGCAGAACATTGCTTGGATATGCCATGTCCCTACCGACCCAGTT
>CAZNAK010000491.1:1549-2132 GCA_964570645.1 uncultured Cytophagales bacterium
TTCCGAAACCACTGTTCACCTGCGAGTCATAGCGAACCACATCGTTCTTCCCCAGATGTTTTAGACGGGCTTTCGCCCACTCGCCCATCGGCACCATCACGCTTTCTTGATTCATCTTAAAATGCCTTGACTTGTTAAATTGCAAGCAGCGTTCCCATGCATCTCTAAACCGGTTGGGCCATTTACCAGGATGGCAGTTTTTCTTATGCCAAATGAACTCTTCAGTCCATAACCATCCCTGCTGGCGCAAAGCAAGGACTAACTCCATTACATAAGTGCTACGCTCTCCCTTTACCACACGCTCCTTGATATTGAGGATAAAGGTGCCAGAAGGTTTGAGAGATCTTAGGAACTGTTCGCTCCGCGGCAAAAACCAGTCCACATATTTGGCTGGAGGGACACCCCCATAAGTATGGGTTCGGCTATCAGCATAAGGAGGGGACGTGATGATCAAGTCGAAAAAATCATCACGATAATCGTTTAAAACATCTAAACAATCGCCGCAAATCAGTTCTGTCTCTAGTCTTCGCATTAAATTAGGAGCTTGGAAGTATCCACAAAATCCCTGTTTGATCAAATTCTT
>CAZNAK010000491.1:2142-2363 GCA_964570645.1 uncultured Cytophagales bacterium
TCTTAATCTTACTGCGTGCATGCTGAGAGCAAGATTGGGATTGAGATTAGGATTAAGAGGCTCCGCTACGCGTAGCTATGTAATAAACTGCCCAGCTTCGGAAGCAGGTTGACGAGGAAGAAGGTGGTCAGCAGCGCGAGGAAAGCCAATGCGTGCGCCCAGTCGGCGTACCGGTTCCACGGACTTTTGCGGCAGTGAAAATAGATCAGGTAGAGTCCCCA
>CAZNAK010000492.1:0-2357 GCA_964570645.1 uncultured Cytophagales bacterium
GTCACTGCATTCTCTGCGACACGCTCCACGGAAATGAAAATATCGCCTTCTAGTGTTCCTTCTTCTTCGGATTGATCGAAAGTAACAATGTCGGTGTAGGTGTCGTGATTAAGGTATTCGCGGTTGATTTCGAGCAAAAACGCATCTGAACAAAAGATATAATTCAACTGCCCGACGGTAAAGTTGTACGCTTCGGCTATTTGTGTGAGACTGCGCGCTACCTTCTGCGGGTTTTTGAGCGTAAAGTCAATATCTTCGGTAAAAAAGTCGATCATAAGGTTTAACTCGTCAATCTAAAAATAAGTTCCCGCAAAATTTCACGCTCCGATAGGCTGCTGTCAATGCCTTTACTCTGCAAGTCTGCCCGTTGTATAGTGCGAAGGGCGCGAAGCGTTCTGGGAAGTGAGTGCTGGCGGCTTACTTGCAAATACTCACGCACGATGAAAGGCGGAACACGTAACACTTTTGCTAGGTTTCCCTGTGATTTATCCTTTGTATGATGAACCAGCAAGATTTTAGTGAAATAATTGAAGAGTGATCCGATAAGCGGAATCAGCGAATTTGCCTTAGGGTTGGCGGCAAAATAGTACGCCATCTGATAGGCTTTTTCGGTTTGGCGCATCCCGATTGCCTTTTGAAACTCAAACATATTGTAGGCTTTGTGGATGCCAACGTACTTTCGCACTACCTCGTCGGTAATCTTTGTACCGATGGGTAAGTTTAAGAATAGCTTATCCAACTCGCTTGCTAGTCTCGAAAGGTCACCTCCGATAAACTCACTCAGAAGGTGTGTCGCTTCGGGTGTGGCAACGTAGTTTTTTTGCTTGATATACCCTTTAATCCAGTCGGGAACTTGGTTGTCGTAGAGCTTTTTGGTGTACACGAAGACCGCACCGCTGTCCAGTGCTTTCGGAAATTTACTTTTAAGGTTTAGGGTTTTGTGGCGATACACAAAAACCAAGACGGTACTTTGAACGGGTTTCTCTAGATAGCGCACTAACTGTTCTCGCCCTTTATCTTTGGTCAGTTCAGCAATTTCTTGGGCTTCTTTCACGATCAAAACCTGCCGATCCGCCATCACAGGGAACTGCCTTGCTTGTAACAAAACATCTTTGAGCGAGACATCTTTTCCGTAATAAACCGTCTGGTTAAAACTTCGTGCTTCTACGGGGATTGCGTTTTTTTCGATCCAATCCGAGATTTGATCGAGATAAAAATTTTCTTCCCCTGCCAAAAAGTAAACAGGTGCGTATGCTCCTTTTTGAAGCTCAGAAAGTGCCAATTCAGGTGCAATAGGCATGGAAAATATTGATTCTTTAGGGGACAGAAAGGTACAGCCTTCCCCTTATTTTTCCAAACAAAAGGTCATGCAAGGTGTTTCTTCAAAAAAACGATAATACTATGTTTGGACTATTCAAGAAAGCCGATCCTCTCGAAAAATTAAATCAGAAGTATAAAAAACTACTCGAAGAATCTCACAAACTTTCGCATAGTGACCGCAAAGCTGCCGATCTTAAAGCACAGGAGGCAGAAGAGGTACTCACAGAGATTGAGCGACTCAAAAAAGAACAGGGCTAGACGTTATTTTGCTGTTCTAGCTTCGCTAAATGCTGCATAAGTGTCCGTTTGGCGATAGGCAGATAGGCTGCCTCAAAAGGAAAAGGTTCTTCCAGCAAAATCAAGAAGGTCGCAGGGTTAGGAAGTTGCTGGTAACGACGCACCAAAGACAGCTTTAATGCTTCGTGTGTCTGATTTAGCTTCCTGCCTACGGATTCTATAAACTGCCACTGAATAGCACGGAAAGTTTCCTGTGCTTGCTGAAATATGGTTACGGCATACCGATAAACTAAAATTTGTTTTCGGTAAGTTTCTTCCAAAAAAACATAACCTTCCAAAAAGTATAACGGCGTGATTCCTACGGGTAGCAGCCTGATCTGTTCAGCCACCTCTTCATATTTACTTTTTCCATCTTGAAGGGCACGATCCATTTGCGGAATGGCGTACTCGATAATTTCATCCAGCTCACTCATCGTTAAGTCATCCTCAAGTAATTTCTTGTACGAGAGCTGTAACTTTTTCCAGTCTATGCGTTCAGCTTCTTTCGGAAAAGTTTTCGTGAGTTGTTCCTTGTGCTGCTGAAATTGCAGTAAGTGACGATGGTGTTCAACCAATTCACCGAGTGTTGGATAGAGCTTGTAATCCGAAAACTCAGCTTTCACGTGTTGAAGGTAGGCCAACAGAACATATTGCTTGTATTCAAAATCTACCCAATTTTGGGTAAGCCAGTCAGAACTTAGCTTTTGCATAGTTACGGGTTTACTAAAATTTAATTTGGAATACGCTCAAAAAACCGGAAT
>CAZNAK010000493.1:0-2354 GCA_964570645.1 uncultured Cytophagales bacterium
TATTCACCGTTTGTTTTTTCGGAAGGTACGTTTTTTTACCCAAATACCCCCTCAATCACGTTCTTTACTGCCTCGACCACGTTGCATAACCTCCTTGACCACGTTCTGAACCTCAAAAACCACGTCTTGAACCTCCTCGACCAGGTTATACAACGTAGTTTACCACGTCCTGAACCTGGTTTATCACGTCCTGAATGTGATCAAAGCACCTCAGAACGTGGTAAACGGGGTGTTTCTGTTAATAGAGATAAAAAAAAGACCTGTAAGGGTTTTAAATCCTTGCAGGTCTGGGGGGAGGAAGTCTTACATGAAGGAAGCCAGAGGGCTTTGACTAGGGGGGTGAAGTGTGTATTTAGATGTCTAAGAGAGGCGGAAGCAGCTTATTTACTCTCTTCGGAAATATTCCCAAAAGAAGAATGAAATGAATATGCCATACATGAAGGGTAAATTTGTTCGTAAAATATCTTCATAATACTCCCGCCCATAAGCCATCCTTACTTACGATCACGCGGATTTATTACTACGCCGTTGTCCCCACCAACGACTACATGTGTGATGTGTGGTTGGTGCGGACACCAATCACGGCAGAGTGATAAATTAATTTACTCATCCTCAGGGGTTTCAGGTTCAGTAGGTGTTTGGCTACGCTTACCTGTATGGTGCTGTTTTAAGTCTTCATACACCGAGCTCGTGCCCGGGGTGTTGGTGGAAGCCAAAAAGCGCGCAAAGCGATAGACCACCATAGAACCTTGGTAGTTGTCGTGGTCCAGGAGCGTTTTGGTATCAGTAAACTGCTCTTGCAGGGATTTCATACGGCGCACGCGGCTCTCAATTTGCCCTCGGGTAGCGTAGTCGCGGTCAAACTCAGCTTTATCAAAGCCCGGTGGAATAAGCTGGGGTATCTGCTCAATGTAGTCTTTG
The DNA here is from genome assembly GCA_964570645.1 of uncultured Cytophagales bacterium. Taxonomy (GTDB): domain Bacteria; phylum Bacteroidota; class Bacteroidia; order Cytophagales; family Bernardetiaceae; genus DAISIL01. The sequence continues at coordinate 922 of CAZNAK010000493.1, forward strand.
ATTTTATCTACGATGATTTTGTTTTTATCGGCAATCGAACCGTATTGACGACGCTCATCGGGCGTAAGGTTTACGGCTTTGTTTTTCATAATATCTTCAATGATGCTCATCGCATCATCAATTTTAGCGAGTTCATCGGGGGTGAACGTGATGGTAATCAAGTTGTCTAATGCCATTTTATTATTATTTTAGTGAAGAAAAGTTGAATATAGCAACTATTCACTAAAATACACAGTCGGCTTATGAAAAATGGTATTTTTTGCCTGATTAAAACCAAAAAAGACCTGTGCACAGTAAAGCATACAGGTCTTTTTCTAAAAAAAGTTATTTAAGATCCCTTCTCTTCGGCACTTGCGCCCTGTGCAAACTCCTTCTGGATAACTTCCAAAACAAAGTCGATGGTTTCTTCCTCAAGGTCAAGGCGGCGGATAAGGTCACGGCGCCCCGCTTCCATCACGGCACGTCCTGTGTCCATTCCAATTTTACGGAACTCCTGCAAGACCCAATCTTCGATTACGTCATTAAACTCAGAAAGGTCAATGTCGTCCTCGTAGTCGTCCATAAACTCCTCACGGAAGACATCAATTTCCATATCGACGAGCTTAGAAGCCAGGCGAATGTTCTGTCCGCCGCGCCCGATAGCCAAAGAAATCTGATCGCCTTTGAGGAAAACAGAAGCGCGTTGCCCGTCATCCTCGATCTTGATCGTACTGATTTTGGCAGGACTCAGCGCACGACTGATGTACAGATCCATGTTGGTCGTGTAGTTGATCACGTCGATGTTCTCGTTGTTCAACTCCCGAACGATGGCGTGAATCCGTGAACCTTTCATTCCCACACACGCCCCGACGGGGTCAATGCGGTCGTCATAGGACTCTACGGCTACTTTGGCGCGGTCGCCGGGCTCACGCACGACCTTACGAATTGTGATCAGTCCATCATAAATCTCTGGAATTTCGGACTCGAATAATTTTTCTAAGAAAATAGGTGCGGTACGCGATAAAATGACGCGGGGGTTACCGTTTTGCATCTCTACGCGATGGATGACGGTACGGATCGTATCTCCTTTAAAGTATTTATCCTTTGGAATCTGCTCGTTACGCGGCAAGCTAAGTTCTTTTCCTTCTCCGTCCTGACAAATGATTTCGCGGCGCAGCACCTGATAGACCTCTGTGGTGATGATCTCACCGACCATATCTTTGTATTTTTCAAAAAGGAGTTCTTTTTCAAGATCACGGACTTTCTGGATGAGGGTTTGTCGCGCCATTTGAACGAGCCGCCGTCCAAACGACTCGATCGAAACAGGTTCGGCTACTTCCTCCCCTACTTCAAAATCTTCCTCGATTTTCTGGGCGGCTTTGAGTCGGATCTGAGACAGGTCATCAACTTCTTGGGCATCATTAGCAACGATCTCGCGGTATCGCCAAATTTCA
>CAZNAK010000494.1:0-2353 GCA_964570645.1 uncultured Cytophagales bacterium
GTACTCTAAATAACGACTATTCGCCTGAATGACGACTTCTTTGTTCCCGCAGTCCAACCACTCGTCAATGGAACCGGGCTTGAACTTAGTGCCCTTAGCTTTGAGGTTAGCAAGTGCCGTCGTGATCTGATACTCGCCTTTATCTTTAATGTCATTTTCAATGATATAGCGGATCTCATCGCGGAGTTTTTCGGCCTCTCGGAAGTAATAAATCCCGATAATCGCAAGGTCGGAGACAAAATCCTGAGGCTTTTCGACAAACGCCGTGATCACATTATCGGAGTCATACTTGACCACTCCGTAGGCAGCAGGGTTTTCCACTTTTTTGACCCAGATCACCCCGTCGGCTTCTGTATCTAGTGCAAAGTCAGTCCGAAATAGCGTATCGGCAAAAGCAACAATGCACTTGCCCTCCAAAAAGGGGGCTGCGCAAAAAATAGCGTGTGCCGTACCCAATGGCTGATCTTGATAAAAGATGTGTCCTTTTGCGCCAATATCCTCGGCGACCTGCTTTAGCTTTGTCTCGACAGCCGCCCCGAAGTCTCCGATAACAAAAGCAACGTTATCTATTTTTTCACCATAGACTTTTGCAATATCTTCAACGAGTCGCTGTACGACAGGCTTCCCAACAATAGGAATTAAAGGTTTGGGGACGGTAAGTGTGTGTGGACGAAGACGAGAACCGCGTCCCGCCATCGGAATGATAATGTTCATAGTATAAAGGTTTGTGATCCATTTCTAGGGTCTTCGACTACTAGCAAGACTAGTTAATGTCTTGGCTTTTCTCAAGTTTTGAGATCATGTCTTTTACGTTTTGACGCTCTTGTTCGTTGGGGGCTTCCGCCGCCGCAATACGTGCATAGCGTAAAGCTTTTTTGAAGTTTCCCATGGCAGAATAACCACGCGCCAAGCCCACATTTACGGGCCATGTATCTGGGTTTCGGTCGGCGTTCATCTCAAAGATTCGCATCGCTCTTTCTTTCTTTCCCTCCAATACCAGTGAGCGTCCATATTGATGAATCTGTACAGCATTGGCATACGCCAGTCCCTCTCGCATAGCGACCTCTGCCTCTACCTCGCGCCCTAACTGACTCAGTAGATCAACTTTAACGCTCCAGTTGGCAAAGCTTGGCTGCATTTGAATCGACTGATCAATCCAGGCCAGTGCTTCCTCCTGATTGATCTCTTTGGTCTTACACCAGTTTGCGGCCTGGTAGTATCCTTGCCAGCTAAAGCCTGCCACCGACTGTAACTCGCGGCGCATACTCTCTAGGGCGATATTTTGGGTATCAAATCGGAAGCGCACAGGAATTTCTTTTTCTTCCCAACTTAACGTCATCAGGGCAGTGCTTTCGGATACCTCACGAAACTCGTAGGTCAACAACTCATGCTTGGGTGCGCTATACGAGGCGACTTTAACACGTAAGGCATCTTCTTTTGGGTCATAAAAGTAGCTCCCCCATGCCGTAGCGTTATTCGAGAAGATGACCGTGACCTGATTATTTTCCTCTACGATCATATAAAGACCGTAAGTTCCTGCGGCAAGTTTTTTGCCCTCTACTTCTACGTCATCCGAGAACGTGATAACGGTCGTTTCGTTGGCTCCCGCACGCCATGGCGAAGCCTCAGCGGTACCAAAACGGAGGTCTTTCATGCCGTAATGCACCAGACCGCCCCAGATTTTTCCTGTTCGATCCATGCCGCTCGGCGACTTCACGCTAGGACGCGAGTAGGTAATTGTGATTTCAGACAGCCCCACGGCCTGCGAAAGTGTGGCTTTAGGGCTACTGCGCGGGAGAGTAATGTTCTGTGCCGAGACCGATAAACTGAGCAGAAGGAATAGGCATCCAATAAATAGCTTTTTCATAGTGTTAAGGAGTATTGGTTTTATTTTTTTTGTCTTTTAGTTTTCGCTGAATCATACTCTTACGAATAGATTCTAAATCACCCTTTGGAATGGAGTCAATGAGCTGACGGGTGTAATCACGCTCAGGCTTGGCGTAAATATCCTCCGAAAAACCGCTTTCTTCGATCTGACCGTTTTTCATCACCAAGATTCTGTCAGCAATGAACTTTACCACAGAGAGGTCGTGTGAAATAAAAATATACGTCAGTTGCTGCTTGCTGAACTGCTCTTTCAGCCGATTAAGAAGGTTCAGAACCTGAGCCTGTACAGAGACATCCAGTGCCGAAACGGACTCATCACAGATCAAAAAACGCGGTTGTACGGCCAGTGCCCGGGCAATGCTGATACGCTGACGCTGCCCTCCCGAGAACTCGTGCGGAAAGCGTCCAGACTGTTCGCCACTAAGGTTAACCGTTTCGAGTAACTTAATGACGTACTCACGACGCG
>CAZNAK010000495.1:0-2346 GCA_964570645.1 uncultured Cytophagales bacterium
CGATTATTTCGATTATGTCAAAGAAAGCGCTTCGGGTAACTACTTTATTTTTGTGGATTCAGACTGCATCTTGCCACCGCAATACATCGCTGAGGTAAAAAAAGGCTTGGCAGAGAATCCTGTGGATGCGTTTGGAGGTCCCGACAGCGCAGATGACTCCTTCTCCGACTTGCAAAAAGCGACGAACTACGCCATGACCTCTACGCTGACTACAGGCGGTATTCGAGGAAAGAAAAAGCGAATTGACAAGTTTTATCCACGCAGTTTTAACATGGGGATCTCTCAGGCGGTGGTTGATAAGCTGGGGGGCTTTCCCGTCATTCGTTTGCACCCAGGGGAGGATATGATTTTTAGTATCCAGATCTTGGAAGCGGGCTTTAAAACAGCACTTTTTTCGGAGGCTTTCGTTTACCATAAACGCCGTACTTCGCTTCGGAAGTTTTACCGACAGGTATATAAATTTGGCTTTGTGCGTGTGATCATCAGCGATCTTTACCCAAGTACATTCAAAGCTTTTTATGCTGCACCGACTGTTTTTCTGTTGGGTCATATCGGGATTTTGCTAGGAGCGATTTTCTTTCCTGTTCTTTTGGCGATTCCTGTGTTCTATTCTTTTTTAGTATTTTTCAACGCCCTTACGATCAATAAAAGCCCAAAAGTTGCTTTTTTATCTATCTTGACAAGTTACACGCAACTTTTTGGTTATGGTGCGGGCTTTTTACGCTCGACATGGAACAAACTTTTTATGAGTGAAGAAGATTTACAAACGTATTTGCAAACGCCTCACAAGAAAGAGACGGATAGATGAGCTTTTTTTGCCAAATTCATGTTATTTTGCTGATAAACTTACACGGACTCAACCCTTGTTTATGATGCCCACCTTTCGACGTTTTCTATTTTTTGCGTTTTGCATTCCCACATTGATTTACGGACAGTCGTTTAACACCTTTCAGGAGCGTTACCAGATTGCCAAAGAGCTGATTGAAAAAGAAAACTTTACGCAGGCGACAACCTTTCTGCGCGATCTTACCGTAGAACATCCCAATAATATTTACACCGAGTATGCTACCTTTCATCTGGGCTTGGCGGAGTATAAGAGTCAAAACTATGGCTCGGCAAGGGACGCACTTTTACAGCTTTTGCAGCGCAGTCCCGACTGGCAGGAAATCAATGAGGCGCGTTACCTGATGGGCTTAGTCCAACTTGCCCTCGACGAGCCAAAACGCGCAGCAACTTACTTTGGAGCATTACCAAGACCCGAATTTACGTCCTTGGTGGATTCGGCACAGAAGAGTTATTTTGTCCCGATTCCTAAAAATGATTTGATCAAGTTACGGAAAGAGCTACCCGAAGAGCGTATTTTAAGCGAAGTTCTGGCGCGCAAGATTGCCCAAACTCCTGAGGAAGATAGAACGACCGTTGAAAGCGGATTGCTAACAACGATAAAAGAAAAATTTGGCTATGTACCGCCCGCTATCGTTCGTGCCGAAAAGAAGAAAAAAGAAATCATCCGTAAGGACAATTATTACATCGGTGCGTTTTTACCGCTTCAATACCGCGAGACGCGCGAAAATCCTTCGTATTCGCGCTATGAGTTTGTCTGGGAATTGTACCAAGGCATGAACATGGCTGCTGCTCAACTCAAAGAAGAAGGGATTCCGGTCGAGTTACTTATCTTCGATACCGAGCGTGATCCAGCAACCATGCGGGGATTGCTCAGAAAACCCAAAATGGAGAATTTGGACCTGATGATCGGGCCACTTTTTTCGGAGACCCAGGAAGCCAGTCAGGCATTTATGGAGAACAACGGGCTTGCCGTAGTGAACCCAATTTCTGTGAATGCGAGACTACTGGATAGCTATACACAATATTATTTGATGAGTCCGAGCTACAAAACACAGGCACGAAAGCTAGCAGATTTTGCCATCGACTCCCTCAAAAGGACGCGTTTTTACATTATCTATGGAAAAAGTGGTTTGGACTCGCTGCGGGCGGCTCACTTCAAGGAAGCCGTGGAAGCCCGAGATGGCTTTGTGCGCTCGTTTACGCGCATCCTTGCCGATGACAAAACGTACATCAACGTCTTTGAAACGCTAAAAGCTGTCGCCCCACAGGTTCATAATAACGAAGTTCCTGTCACCGACGGTGATCCTGATGCTTTGGTGTTTGCTAGTGTAAGCGATCAGGCTGTTGCCACAACGATTAACAGCCGTTTGTTGGTCTCGCGTAAACGCATCCCTCTGATTGCCCCTGCGGACTGGCTCGAAGTTCCGCAGATGAAGTTAGGGCAGTTTAATGATCGTATGATCTTTTTCTTTGCACCTGACTACTTTGATAAAAACAATG
>CAZNAK010000496.1:0-2326 GCA_964570645.1 uncultured Cytophagales bacterium
TTAAGCAGAGCAAAGGAATCCAATTTTTGTGCAATAATTCAGTTCGCATAGTATCTATTTAGTAAGTGATGATAAAGTAAGCCCCGCCAAAGCTTTAAAAAGGCTTCGGCAAGGCTAGAATAAAAGGAGTCAGAAAGTATTAAGGGTTATTGTTCACAAAGAAGCTTTCCACCTCTGCATCAGAAAACCCATACACACCTTGGATTAACTCAAGTGTTTCGTCTAGGTTGGCAAGCAACGAGGCCTCGTTCAAGAAGCGGTAACTTTCGGGAGTTTGTCCTTCGGGGGCTAGCAAAAGGGCAAGAATGCTGTCAATTTGAGTGTCTGTGATCTGCTTCTGGCTGATGCCTTTGAAACCTGCCGCAAACGCTACGCCCTCCGCATAGGAGTGCATCGCATTTCCAAGTACCCGATCTCTTTCTTCGCCTTCCGGTAAGGCAAATCCATCTTGAAGAAGGACTTTAGTCGCATTACAGTAGTAAATTACGGTAGCAAAGTTAGATTTTTCCCACGCTTCAAGGTAGTTTTGAAGGGCTTCATCGCGCTCGGCGTTGAACGCACTTCCTGCTTCAATGGCTGCTTTTGCGATCAATAAGTTATTCCGAATATCGAAGAAAAAGCCTGTTTCTGCATTGAGGTCAGAACGACGACGCGAGTACGTCGCGGCTGCGGTAGTCTGTGCGGGGTCAAAAGTAATTTCCGTTCCATGAATTTCTACTAATTGGTCAACGGATGCACTAATCAACTCACCGTTGATCACCGTCAGGGCATGGTTGTAAAGTGCGGCACCAAAAGAACCTTTTTGTACCATCTGCTTTAGCTCCAAGCCGTTTTCGTCCAGCAGTCGAGTCCCCAAAAGCCCACCTTCCTGCCCTGCGGCGGGTGTTTCGCCTAAGGCTGGCGTTTGGAAGCCGTCGGGAGAGTTTGCTGATTTGACCGATTCTACGAGCCATCCCTCTACCTGCGCTCGGTAGCTGGGAAGAGTTACGGCAGAGAGCGTAGAAGGATACGGAATGGCAGCAACTGTAGTCGATTGTGCATTTGCTTCCGCTGCGCTTACCGCTGAGGTCATGGTGGAGAGTTCATTGACGACCGTATTTTCTGCCGTTACGTTTGCATCGAAAGATGCTGAGGTATAAACTGTGGGTACCTCAAGTGTGATTGGCGTCGAGTCTTCATCGTCATTATCGCAACTTGCAAATAGCAGTGCCATCAAGGCGACTAGAAATAAATTTCTGTGTTTCATTTTAGATTATCACGTTAATACTGATACAAATCTAGTTATTATTTAGAATAAATAAAAATAAAATCGAGGTATTTTTTCTACCTGATTGATTGGGCGTATTTTTTGTACTTTAAGTTCTTTAAACTCAATTCTATTCCTATGCGCTTGTTCTTGATTTCGTTCTTGTCGGTATTGCTCTTTTCCTGCAAAACGCAAAAGACTACCAAGCCTACCCTTCCTAAGCGGGCGAGCACAACGACCGTTGATTTTAGTCCCGCCGAAATTTTGGAGGAGGAAGCCCGAGGGGAAGCTCCACTTTGGGTTACGGAGCAAGGTGATTACCAGCCTGAGCCTGAGCGTACCTTCCGACTTCATCATACCAAGCTCGAAATTCTGCCTGTTTGGAAAGATCAAAGCCTACGCTCAAAAGCGACGCTCACCCTAGAGCCATGGTTTTATGCTCAAGACAGCATAACTCTGGATGCAAAGGGCTTCGAGATCAAACAAATTTTAGTCGATAAACAGCCCGTCACCGCATTTGACTACGACAAAAAACAGCTTACAATAAAACTACCTGAGGTCGCGCAAGCAGGAAAGAAGCTTGAGTTAGTCATTGAATACGTCGCCCGCCCGCTGGATTTGATGACGGGAGACACATATCCCGAAATCCAAGAGACGGGTATTTATTTTGTCAATCCCGAAGGTAATATCCCCAACAAACCCCGCCAGATTTGGACACAGGGCGAGACACAAAACAACTCCTGTTGGTTTCCAACTTTCGATCAGCCCAATCAAAAGTCCACGCAAGAGGTCATTCTGACTGTAGATACCGTTTTTGAAACCCTCTCAAATGGCGCACTCATGTCCTCAAAAATTAATGCCGACGGTACACGTACCGACCACTGGAAACAAGAACACCCGCACGCACCTTATCTGTTTATGCTTGCCATAGGGGATTTTGCGGTGGTCAAAGATCGCTGGGAAGACCTTGAACTCAGTTACTACGTCGAACACCCTTACAAAGCGCACACAGAAGCAATTTTTGGACGAACGCCCGAAATGATCGGCTTCTTCTCTGAAAAGTTCGGCTATGAGTATCCC
>CAZNAK010000497.1:0-2326 GCA_964570645.1 uncultured Cytophagales bacterium
ACCTTGGTCATGTAAAAGAAATTCAAATATTTGTAACAATTCTAACAACGCTTGACAATCAGATGGTCATTATTCCTAACGGACCGCTTTCCAATGGTATCATCAAAAATCTAACACGTGAAGGTAAACTTCGTGTTGATCTCGAGATCGGTATTGCTTACGGAGCCAGCATTGACTCGGCCCGAAAAGTAATTCTGGATGTAATGAAAAACCATGAAAATGTACTGTCTGAGCCTGCTCCTTCCGTAAATGTGTTAAGCCTTGATGATAGTGCCGTAACACTCGCGATTCGCCCCTACGCTACACCAGAGAATTACTGGAATGTGTATTTTGGAATTACCGAAAAGGTTAAAAAAGCCCTTGATGCCAACAAAATTGAAATTCCATTTCCACAACGCGTTGTACATATGCAAAAAGACTAAAACTAACTTTTTGAGGAAAAACAAAGGCATTCACGTACAAAAAGGTGAGTGCTTTTTGTATTTTTGACCAAAAACAAAAAAATATGCGCCAGACGTTTTTTTTCCTGTTATTAGCTACGCTTGCATCCTTTTCTGCAAAGGCACAACTGAGCAATCCGAGTACTAAGCAGGCCCTAATCCTTGAAGTAGAAAAATTCTTTGATTCCATGCGAATCCGAGACACTGTGACAATGCGAAAGATGTTCCACCCTGAGGCAACCATGTTCTCTATTTACACCGACACTATGGGAGTAGTGCAACATAAAAGGGGAAATGTTGACGCGTTTTTAACCTCTATGGGAATGCCCGGAAATAAACAGTTTGATGAGCGTATTTATTCCTATGAAATCGATATAAATGGGGCATTTGCTATCGTAGAAACAGATTATGCCTTTTATTACGGTAACGCATTTTTACATTGTGGAGTTAACTACTTTGAGTTTCTCCAGACCAAAAAAGGCTGGCAGATCATGGAGATCACCGATACGCGCCACCGCGAGGGCTGTCAGGACAGTCCAGAGAAGAAGGTCAACACCTTATTGGATAATTGGCACCGGGCCGCAGCCGTGGCGGACGAAGAGACTTTTTTTGGAAGTATGACCGAAAATGCGGTTTACATCGGTACAGATAAAGAGGAGCGATGGGTGCGGGACGAACTACGCATATGGTCAGAGAAATATTTTGATAAAAAGTCTGCCTGGGACTTTAAGCCAACCTCTAGACATATATCGTTTTCAAAGGATAAGAATACGGCTTGGTTCGACGAAAAATTAAACACCTGGATGGGAACCTGCTTAGGGTCAGGGGTATTAGAGCGTACGCTGTCAGGCTGGAAAATTGTGCATTATCACCTTGCTTTCACCGTCGATAATGAAAAAATGGGGGATATCCTCAAGCTTTTGGAAGGTAGGTAATCGCACACGATTTCTTTCCATTGGGTAGATTTTGCTAACTTTCACGCGCAAAAAACACACACACTATGCCCAAAACTATCCTTATCATCGGCGCAGGACGTTCAGCAAGCACTTTAATCAGCTATTGGCTAAAAAAAGCAGCCGAATTATCCGTCCGTCTCGTCGTAGCAGACCAAAACCCTGCGCTTGCTCAGAGAAAAGTACAAGACAGCCCACATGCAGAAGCCGTTGCCTTCGATGTTCGTAATGAAGCACAGGCACGCCGCGAGGTAAAAAGAGCAGATGTAGTAATTTCTATGCTGCCCGCACGACTCCATCTAAACATTGCCAAGTTATGCTTGGAGTATGGACGGTCACTTTTTACTGCCTCTTACGTCTCCGAGGAGATGGAGCGATTGGATGGCGCGGTACGGAAAAAAGGGTTATTATTCCTGAACGAGATGGGGTTGGATCCGGGTATCGACCACCTTTCGGCAATGCAAGTACTGGATGCGCTTCGGGCGGAGGGCACTGACATTCAGTCCGTCAAGTCATTTGCGGGCGGCTTAGTTGCCCCGGAGTCTGATACAAACCCATGGCACTATAAATTTACGTGGAATCCGCGAAACGTCGTTTTGGCAGGTCAGGGAACGGTACGCTTCCGCGAGCAGGGTAAGCTTCGTTTCACCCCGTACCACCGCCTTTTTTCGCAAGTCGAACCCGTTTATTTCCCTGAGCTAGGTGAATATGAAGCCTATCCCAACCGTGACTCACTCACCTACGAAAAAATTTATAGCTTAGAAAATGCACAGACCTTGCTCCGAGGTACAGTCCGAGAAAAAGACTTTTGTCGGATGTGGAACTACTTCGTGCAGTTGGGAATTGTGGACGATACCTACAAAATCGCAAACAGTCAGGATATGTCATATCATGATTTTATCGCGGCATATCTTCCGCCAAATACTACTTTTC
>CAZNAK010000498.1:0-2318 GCA_964570645.1 uncultured Cytophagales bacterium
GTTGTTGGTCTTCCGCAGCGAAACGAAGGGCGACTAACAACCCTCATGTTTGCAGGTGTCGCTTCGCTAAAACACCTGCAAAGGCGGAAAATGGGCTAAAATTGTTCCTTGTACTAAAAGGAGTACGTAGATTTTCACTTCTCAGTCATATTCAAAAGTGATCTAAACTTATTTCGTACTTTTGTCCTATGACCGCCAACCTATTTCTCCGCCATGCTTTGGCGTTTTTGCTTTACGTAATTGTACAGGTTTTTTTTCTCAAAGGCGTAATCGTTTTTGGAGTCGCTTTTTGCTGGTTGTATGTGAGCTTTTTGCTGTTTTTACCCTTCGCTACAGACCGCGCGTTACTACTATTAATCGCTTTTATTTTTGGGCTAACCATAGATATGTTTTATAATACGTTGGGAGTAAATACGGCAGCTTGCCTGACAATGGCGTTTGCGCGTAAGTATGTCCTGCGTTTGTATCGGCCTAGTGGTGGCTACGAACCCCAACAACGTCCGCTACTCGCTGATATGCGGTTACAGTGGTTTGCTTCATATACGTTAACCATGCTTGCCATCCATCATCTCATACTTTTTTGGGTGGAAGATTTAAGCCTACTAAACTTTGGCATGTTCTTGTTAAAAGTATTTGGTAGCCTTACTTTTACGTTTATTACTATTTTACTATTCCAGTACTTATTTTATCGACAATAAGCATTTGATCTTTTGTTAGAGAATCGAAAATATATCATTCAACTTGCCGTCCTACTGATTGTAGCGATCTATTCTTTTAGGCTTTATCGCTTACAAGTTGCAGATGAGGTTTATGCTGAACAATCCGAGGCAAAAACGACAATCAAGGTTGTTAAACACCCACAGCGTGGACTAATTTATGATCGAAAGGGAAATTTAATTATCAATAATATACCCGTTTTTAGTATTAATGTTGTTGCCAATGACCTTTACATTCCTGATACGGCTCTCCTTTGTTCCCTACTCGATCTCACCCAAGACGAACTGGAAACGAAATTGAAAGAGGCGCGAAGTGGCATTCGACGTTATCAACCCTTTTTACTCAAAAAGCAGCTTACTCTCAAGCAGCATGCGCGTTTGCAAGGATACTTAACAGACTTTGAAGGGCTTTTTGTAGAATCCAGCACGATTCGGGCCTATCCTTTTGCCTGCTTTGACAAAGGGGTGGGCTACGTCAAAGAAGTAGATGCTCGAATTTTGGAGCTTGATACCACCGATTATTATCAGCGAGGTGATTTGATTGGACGAGGTGGCTTAGAGCAGGCTTATGAAGCCGAACTTCGAGGTATAAGAGGCCTAAAGCGATACATCCGGAGTGCGCGAGGAGTAAAAAAGAATGAGCTTGCCGGCAAAAAGCAAGGACAAAAGGCCGTTGTTGGTCAAGACCTTATAAGTTCGATAGACATTCATCTGCAACAATACGGCGAGCAACTCATGCAGAATAAGCGTGGTAGCATTGTGGCTATTGAGCCTAAAACAGGAGAAGTACTTGCGATGGTTTCTGCACCCACTTATGACCCCAACCTGCTAACAGGATCTGGACGTAAGGTATCAGAAAACTTTCAGCAACTACTCCGCGACCCAAATAAACCGTTTTTCAATCGTGCCACGATGGCAGCAGAGCCACCAGGTTCAACTTTCAAGCTAGTTCAATCGTTGATTGGCTTGCAAGAGGGTGTGCTCGTCCCCAAGGTCACACGCTTTAGCTGTACACGAGACATCGTAAATTGTCATAACCACCCCTCTCCTCTCGATGTACACGGAGCAATACAGCATTCTTGTAACCCATTTTACTTAAAAGCCTTTCGACGAATAATCAACCAAGAACGCGTAGAGGACGACCGGGAAGATACCCGAATTGGTCTTACCAAATGGAATAAATACATGCGCTCCTTTGGCTTGGGCCAACCGCTCGGTATTGACCTTGTAGAAAAATCAGGACTGATTCCTTCGGTGGAGTATTATGATAGAAAATACAGCCGATACCCCAATTCTTGGCGACTTTCTAATGTTTATTCCCTTAGTATTGGTCAAGGCGAAGTAAGCCTTACTCCTTTGCAAATGGCGAATTTAGCGGCAACTATTGCTAATCGCGGGTATTACCTGAAACCCCATCTGATCAAAAAAGTCGGAGATGAAGACTTACTCCCCCTTAAGTTTCGGGAACGCCATTATACCATGGTCGATGAAAAGCACTTTAACTTGGTGGCTAATGCCATGGCGGATGTCGTGCGGGCGGGTACAGCACGTCGGGCAATTACACCAAATATTGAAGTTTGCGGAAAGACGGGAACAGTACAA
>CAZNAK010000499.1:0-2306 GCA_964570645.1 uncultured Cytophagales bacterium
AAGCCGCTAAGTTCGGCTTTTTTTCCTTAAGTTGACAGCATTGAGCGAGACGCTTCGATCAGTGGGGGGACATACACCAGCGAGGGACATGAGTCCTTCGCTAGTGGGATATGAAAATGGTCGGCTGTGAGGACACCGACAACGGCGGAATGTTAATTTTTTTCCCGGCCCGCCCTGCGGGCGGGAGCCGCGCTAAGGCGCGGCAATAAAAAACGGGTTTAGCCTAAAAACAGCCTACTCCATTGCGCTCCGCTCCATTCCGTTTGGCTCTTTTTCGCCCAAACCCTTTAGCTCAATAGAATGCGAATAGCTAACTCCCAAACTAAGGCAAGACTAGGCGGAAGCCTAGGCCGTTGCCCCGATACGTGGGCGTATTCCTGCCGCGAAAAGACAAACGGCAGTACCTTGCGTAGCTGCGCCAACTACCGCCCCGAAACACACGGTAAGAGCCTGAACCAGCCCCCTTAGGGTTACGCTGACTACTCGATGAATAATCTCCATATCGATCCTGACACCACTCCCAGACATTCCCGCTCATATCATAAAGCCCTAGCTCATTAGGTGCTTTTGTTTTTACAGGGTGTGTTTTGCCATCAGAATTGCCAGAATACCACGCCACCGCATCAATCTTATCACTCCCCGCGTATTTTGTCGGTTCTCCATTTTTTCCGCCCCGTGCCGCATACTCCCACTCCGCCTCCGTGGGCAGGCGGTACTTGCGTGAAGATTTACGGGTAAGCCATTTACAGTACGCACTTGCCCCGTACCAACTCACCTCAATCACGGGGTGGTGGGCATAGCCCGACTTAGGTACAAAACGACTGCCTGACTTTTCGATCAAGCAATCCGAGTCATCAATATCGAGCCATGTTTCTCCGCTTTCGGTCTGGTTGCCTTTCGCATTCAGGAATGCACAAAACTGGGCGTTGGTTACTTCCGTCTCCCCCATCCAAAACTCGGAAAGTTGTACACGGTGGGTGGGGGTTTCGTCGTCCTGCCCTTCGCCGAAGGTATCACCCATCGTGAAGGTGCCGCCCTCGACGTATTTCATCTCGAAAGGCACGCCCGTGGTGCGCTCGGTATAGGAGCGGGGGAGGTCGTCGTCATCGTCAGGGATGGGGACTGGTTTATCCTTCTTCACAAAATAAAAATACCCTAATGAACCGTCATTTACCCACGAACGCTGCTGCTGATTAGTGAGCTTATCCACTCGGTTTTGCACCTCTTTCAAAAAATTCGGTAAGGACTCATGTGCTTTTTGTTCTAGGGTCTCTACGATTGCCTGCGCGTAGGGAGAGTTACGTTCCCTGCCATCCAGTGCCTGTGTGCCAGGGGCAGCCGCAAAGGAAATGCAATAGCCGCGCGCTTGATTGGAAGAGGAGGAAGGCACCTCAGGAATATCCAACTGGTCATTGAGACCGTCTCCCTCAATACTTGGCATTTCTTTTCCTAATTGTCGGGTTGTACTTACCCAGCTTTTTTTGAACGGATTATTTCGGCAGGCATCAATGAAGCAAAGTTTTAGGTCTGCCGAGGTCATCTTGGTCAGAACACGGTCTAGCTGAACGGCTTCAAACTCCACGTCGGTAAGCTCTGAAATATCCGTTTTATAGGTAAAAGATAGTTTTTCTTGCCATCCTCTACGCCGTGCCCCGAGAAATAAAACAGGGCGGTAACGTGGTGGCCTTGTTTTTTCAGGGTAGCAATGCGCTGGCTAAAGGCATTCAGCGAGGCTAGTATTTGTTTTTTACTTTGATTGTATTTCACCCTAGTCTCAAAGCCCACTTTCCGTAATCCCTGAGAAATATCGTATGCATCATTTTCAGGGCATTTGAGCCAGCCGCGTTCGCCTGCGGGTGCGTAATCGCCGTTTCCGATCAGGAGGGCAATGCGCTTTTCGGGCTTGGAGACAGGCGGCGGGGTAGCACCTACCAAAGCAAAAATCAGGAATAGAAGGAGCGTTTTTCGTAGCATGATTGTTGGGGCTTTTAAGCGTAATTACCAAAAAAACGTAAGTTTGTATATGCTAATACGAATAATCTTGCTGAGTGTTGCGTCTTTTGCCTTCAACTTAGGCGCAAAGGCACAGGAACGGTTTACAGCCGAGGACTCGACGTATTTTGTCAGTCGCCTGCCGCAGTTACACCAGTGGCTCGGCGAAACAGGGCTTGCCGATGCGATGGATACCGGCAGCAGCCAGCTTCGCTTTTATTACCCCGACGGACAGGCGTATCTTGCCCTGTACCTCAGAGCCAATACAGCGGCGCAATGGCTTGGGGCAGTGGATGCTTTTGCCGAAGCCAACG
>CAZNAK010000500.1:0-2301 GCA_964570645.1 uncultured Cytophagales bacterium
AATATGCACCCAGAGATAGGAAAGCGAAACTGGGTTTATATGCGAGAGCAATGTATTGGCGGAACTCCTATTGATGAATACCCAGCGATTGACGACTTCGAGGAGAATTTCCTGAAACTCAATAAACTCCTTCAGCATCATCGTAATCATGTCCGCCAGCACACGGTTTTACTAAATCGCGCCTTGGAGTGGGAACGTAACCAACGCAAAACACAGTTTTTACTCGTTGGGGAGGAACGAAGTGCAGCCGAAAAATGGATGCTCAAGAAGTTTGGCAACGAACAACCTCCTGTCATTCCGTCGGACTTACAGTGTACGTATATCAGCGAGGCACGTAAAAACGCCGAAAACCGCATGACAGATATTTTCATCTGCTATGCAACGCCCAACAAAGTCATCCGTGATAAAGTCATTCTGGCACTTTCGCGTTATTGCATAACCACTTGGACGCACGACCATGACATCAAGTCGGGACAAAGTTCCAAAGAAGCCATCGAGGAGGGAATCGAGAAGTCCGATAACGTACTTTTCTTTATCTCTAAAGACTCTATTAAATCCGAGCATTGCCTCCATGAGCTTTGCTATGCCCTGTCTTTAAATAAGCGGATTATCCCCTTGATGATTGAGGATGTTCCGCCCGAAAACCTTCCCGAAGAGGTCCGTTATGTACAATTTATTGACTTCACGGATAACATCAAAGAGGAAGACTTTTATGAGGACATTGGAAAGATTTTACGGCAGTTTGAGAATGACAAAAACTACCATGAACGCCATAAACTCCTCCTCGTTCAAGCCTTAAAGTGGCAGCGACAAAATGAGAATCCAAGTATTCTCTTGCGCGGTCACAACTTACAGCGAGCGCAAGCTTGGCTAAAAATCGGTATCCAGCGTGGTAGTCACAAACCCACCGAGCTTCACAAAAGCTTTATCCAAAAGAGTGCAACGTTGAGTGGAAGTTTACAAAGTATCAACGTTTTTATTTCCTACTCCCGTACTGACAGTGATTTTGCCCGCCACCTCAACGACCGCCTTCAATTAAGTGGAAAAACAACTTGGTTCGACCAAGAAAGTATTGACGAAGGAGTAGCGGACTTTGGAGCAGAAATTCGTAAGGGGATCGATCAGTCCGAGAACTTTTTATTCATCATCTCGCCCGACTCCATAAAATCCCGTTATTGCCGCGAAGAAACCGAATACGCCGAGCAGCTCGGAAAGCGGATTATTACCCTACGCCTCCGAGACCTTCCCGAAGAGGTCAAGCTGCCAGAAGTGCTAGCCAACATTCAATGGATTGACGCACAAAAAGGCTTCGAGCCTATGTTTAACCTGCTCATCCGCACCCTTGACCTTGACCGAGAACACATTGAAGCTCACAGCCGATGGCAACGCAAGTCGCTGGAGTGGTCCGAAGGTGCGTTAAAACTTGAAGCGGATACCAAAACTGATGACAGCCATCTCCTCCGTGGCGACGAACTTAAACGTGCCGTAGGCTGGCTTGAAGCGGCAGAGGAAGCAAATAAAAAGCCCTTTGTTACCCAACTGCAGAAGGCTTTTATTCAAGCCAGTGTTCAAGCCTCAGAGAGTAACCGCAAGGCACAGCAGCGGATCCGCGATGCCAGTATTTTAGTATTTGCGATCTTGATCACGGCTGGCTTTTTGGCAACCACACAACTGATTAACTCCATGCAGCGCGGCGATCAGGTCACCACAAATGACTTACTTTTTGAAGCCCGCAGCCGACTTGCCTACGATACCACACAGGCACTTCGGTTGGCAAAAGCGGCGTACGAGTTTAATGAAGTCAAAAACGAAGCGGTACTGCTGGACTACTATCAGCTCACAACAGCCAGCCTCCGCCACAGTGATCCCGACGTACCTAACTTAATTCGTCGTTTTGGACATAACGATCACGTGATTGGCGTTTATACAGAGCAAGAAAAGTGGTCGGATTCACCCGTTATTGTTACCCTCGACGCGCATCTGGGTCTTAAACTTTGGCATCAGGATGGGCGGCTTATCCAAGAGCTTCTTGCACCACAACGTGCGTTAGGGGACTTTCAAGGGAAAAGTGAGCTTGAACGGTTGGAGCTAATGTACAAACTCTACGAGGAGTATGTGGGACGCGTCCAGGTCAGCGAGGAAGGGTGTATTTTAGCCTATTTGGAGAGCGAAGAAGGAACATTTACGATTTATGCCTGGAACTACGCGGGCGAGCTACTCATGAAAAGGTCAGTGGATAAGCAAGTGGGACAAGCGGGCTTTACGATGTCTGTGGGGAGGCAGCTCGAAGTATATTGGTAC
>CAZNAK010000501.1:0-2284 GCA_964570645.1 uncultured Cytophagales bacterium
TTTTTGAGGACGAAATGCGATTGGGGACACGCACAAATCAAAAAAAATGCTGGGGACGAGCAGGCAGCAATACAAAGTTGGCAAAATGACCTAGAAAGCGTGATAAAACTGACAAACTTTAGGTGGATGCCAACTAGCTAGTATGCTTTTGATAATAATAATAGTATAAGATGTAGTTAAATAAAATTCCGATGGAAATACCCACGATTAAGTCGGTGGCTAGAATGGCAATAAGCGTCACCACAAAGACTTCCAGTTCTATGATACCGATCTGGTACATATGCCGAAACTTTTTTGGAGAGGCGAGTTTGAAACCCGTAAAAATAAGCATCGCAGCTAATGCTGCTACCGGGATCATTTCAATAACCACTACGCCGACGAGCAGGTAAATGAGTAGAAAAATACCGTGAAAGAAGTTTGCCCATTGTGTTTTTGCGCCCTCGGGGAAGAGAGGCAGAAATAAAGGACTTACCCAACGAGAGCTAATAAAGCAGTGAGTTGATCTGACTCCTCAGCACTTCCTCGGCGGCGGGTGAGGAGGCGTTCATAAAGCGAATCTGCCCCTCTTTGTCAATCAGCATGTAATGGGGCAGTGCGAAAATGCCAAATTGCTCGGCTAAATCTGAGCCAAAACCGCCTTCGCTGAGCATGTGCGTGCCCTGAAACCGGTTTTTCCACGCTGAATTCCGCATTTTTTCGCGTTCCTTATCGAAAGACACAAATAAATAGGTGATCTCCTCGTTTTTATATTCCTCCTGCAAAGCGCGAAGCTGAGGCGCGACTGCTAGACAAGGCTGACACCAGCTCGCCCACATATCCACCAAAATCACCTTTCCGCTGTTCTGATTCACAAAATAGGTAAAGGTCTCCAGTGCAGTCATATCCAACTCTAAAAAGTTCACCGCAGAAAGCGACTCTGGCGTAACCACATCAACATTTGTGGAGCCGTCCCCATAACGGTCAATGCGTTCCTCTTCAACAAGCCTCCAAATTGTTCGGTTCTTCGATACTTCGCGGTATCGCTCTTGCCAGTACTGGTACTCCCCTTGCGAAAGTGCCGTGTAAATGGGTTTGGTCAGGTCGGGGTATTTTCCCAAGATCAAGTACGCATAGAGATAATCGTGCATATCACGCGGGAATTTCTCCTCGATGAGCTTCCATTTTCGGTCAATTTGTTCGCTGCGTACCTTATTTTTGCTAATCTCAGGATGCTCCTTTTTATAACAATATTCTAGTACTAGCTTGAGGTACTCGCGGTAAGCGGGACTAAAAAGCCCATTTTCGTACGGACTTTCAATGCCGTAAGTTTGTATCAGTTGCTCTACGGACTGCGCCCAGTAGTCTTCATAGCGGCCGCCGTTATCAAGAGTGTAAGTCATAAAAAAGTTATGCTTCAGGAGCGCGTTGCGGTAGCGGATATTATTTTTCTCGACCGAAACGTACAGGGGAGAAAGCTGCATATCGGACATTTTGCCCAAAAAGTTGAATTGCTCGTTTTGGAGGCGGCGCACTTCGCGATCAAAAGAAAAAGGTGTCGTGTTTTGAGGAAGTTTGGAGAGGTAGAGGTCGGTATGCTCCATGTGCTCGAACTCCTGACGGATAAGCAGGTAAGCCGTATGATTCCCGTCGCCGCGCCCACTAAATGAGGAGGACATCCGCGTTCCCGAGAAGTTAACATCAAAAAATAGGCTATCCCCCGGGGAGATAAACAACGGGAAGTCAATGTTAAAATAAGTAAGTGTTCCTGTTTGTGGAAGCTTGATATCCAACGTAAAACGGAAACTCCCGTCAGCTTGAAGTGGAATCGTACGCTCAATGTCTGGGCTTAACCCTCCGTAGGGTGGCTGGAGCAAAAGGGTGATTTCGGGCTTTTCGCCTCCCGAAATACGTCCTTCCAGAATAACAGGCTCGGCAAAGCTTGAAAAAACAGGAAGAAAAGTAAGTAATAAAAGAACTTTAGGGTAAATCGACATAAATAATCAAAGATATTCTTCGTTTACAAAACTACGAAAGAAATAAATTGCGTATTTTTAGTCTTATGATAAAATATCTTTTAGGATTTTTTTGCCTTGTACTGCTTTCCTCCGCTGGGTGTGAGTCCGAAACCCTCAAAGCTTTGTATGGGAAAACTTTCAAATATTCCTATGAGGATGATAAAGACGGAATGAGAGCTTACCGCCCCACAAGCTATGACTTTCCGCCATCACGCGGACGCACGGGGTTTCGTTTGGAAGAGGATGGAACGTTTACTTCCATTGACATCGCCCCTGCGGACGGAGAAGAA
>CAZNAK010000502.1:0-2274 GCA_964570645.1 uncultured Cytophagales bacterium
AATTAAGGTGGTCTCAAACAGGTAGGGGTCTTTGTGAATACTTTTCTGCCACTTCTCCCAAACATCTGCTTTAATGGAGTCTTGCTCGTATATTTTGAGGTCATCGGGTAGTGCATGGGCTTGCATCGCCTCAATGGGTTTGCTGATTGCTTTATATTTACTTGAAAGCTCTTCAGCGGCTTCTTTTTCGGCACGGAACGTCTCCAGATTGAGTGAGTACGTGCGTTCATCACGACGTTCCTTTAGCCAGGTAGCATTTTCAGAGACCAGTTTAAAGGTGGGGTTTTCTGAGATACGCGCTTTACTTTTCGCACTCAGCTCTGTGGTAGGAAACGTCTTTTCCCAAACTTCATAATCTGCGGCCTCAATTTTATCCCAAGCCATTGCTGTCTCTCGCTCTCGTTCACCTGATCTGACCAAAGACATCGGGTTTGGAATTTGAATGTCAGGACTAACGCCTCGTAGCTGGGTGGCTCCACCATTGATACGGTAAAACTTCTGCATCGTCATTTTGAGCGAACCCAGCGGTTTGATGGATTCGTATTGGCTACCTCGGACAAACTGATCTAGGTCATAGAATCGCTGAACGCTGCCCTTCCCGAAGGTGGCAGAATCTGTTCCAACAATCAGCGCACGCTTGTAGTCTTGCATGGCGGCAGCCAGAATTTCGGAAGCTGACGCACTGTACGCATTCACCAAGATCACAAGCGGGCCGTCATATATTACCTTTTTGTCCTTGTCGTCAAGCTGCATGGTGCCCTTATAGCGATCCTTGATTTGAACGATGGGACCGTCTTCAATGAACAAGCCTGCAATGTCCACTACATCATAAAGAGAACCCCCGCCATTATTCCGAAGGTCAATGATGATTCCTTCTACATTCTGCTTTTTGAGTCGTTTGACTTCTTTGCGCATATCCTCAGCACTCGAACGTCCTTTTTGCTGACCAAAGGGCGCGTAAAACGAAGGAAGTTTGATATACCCAATGTCTTTATCCTCACCGAGCAGGGCTGACTTTGCGTAAGTGGCTTCCAGAACAACCACATCACGAATAATCGGAATGATTTGTTCGGTGTCGTCGGCTTTCAGTACGGTTAGGCGCACCTCCGAGCCTCTTTTACCACGAATGAGCTTGACGGCATCATCTACACGCGCATCAATAATGTCCACAAACTCACCTTTTCCTTGAGCAACTTTAGTGATGCGATCCCCTACTTCGAGGTCGCCTTGTCGCCAGCAAGCACTACCTGGCACGATGGTATTTACGGTAATGTAGCCTTCTTTTTCGGAAAGGGTCGCACCGATGCCTTCAAGCTGTCCTGACATCTGAATATCAAAGTTTTCCTTGTCTTTGGGCGGAAAGTAGCTGGTATGTGGATCAAACTGATCGGTGATCGAGTTGATGTACATCGTCAACCAATCTCTTTCCTCAAACTTGCTCAGACGGTGAAAAAACTCGTTCTGTGATTTTAATACCTCTTTGCGCGAATCCTTTTCTAACTCGTTAAATGTTTTATTTTCGGCTTCCTCACCGCCGCTTTTTTCTTGTCGTTCTAGCTTGTTGACTAAGCGCGCGAGTGTCTGGTACTTAAAGTACTTACGCCATTTCTCTTTGTGTTCCTTTTCATTGCTGGCATAACTCATATTTTCATGCTCAAGCTGAATTTCCTCATTTTCGGTGAAGTCGAAAGGCTTTTTTAGGAGTTTCTCGTAAAACCCTTCTACCTGAGCAATTCTTTTTTCCAGCTTATCGACAGAAAGTTCAAAAAACTCTTGCTCGCCACCCTTAAATTGATCGTCGAGTTGCTCTTTGAACTGGTTGAGTTCATCGACATCTTTTTGCAAAAAGAAACGCTTGTTGTAATCTAGGTTTTGAATATATTCCGTGTGTGCCTTCTGAGAGAGGTCATCGTTTACATCCTTGGGCGCAAAGTGGATGCCTTTGAGGGCTTCACTAAGAATTTTGAAAAGGACACTGCGTTTAAAGTCGTCGGAAACTGGGTCAGTACTTGTATTGAGGTTTGTCGCGTATGCGCTGAGCATAAAGACGATAAGCCCCAATAAAGTAAACTTTATGGTTTTAAATTTCATGGAATTTAGATTTAATTCGATTCATAATATAACAATAGGTTTTTGTGTGCGGTTACAAGAATTTTAAGAATTTGTGATAAGAAATTGCAAAACTTTATTTGGAGTAGTGGTTATGAGGCTTTTTGTGATATAATTGTCTTGGTTGGATCATTCTTAATCTACCTTTCTCAAAGACAGTAGAGT
>CAZNAK010000503.1:0-2270 GCA_964570645.1 uncultured Cytophagales bacterium
CGTCAAATAACGAAATTGGTAGTGGATAGCATCTTTTAACTTCTTTTTGAGAAGATCATACACGGTCGCATAGCGTTTTTGTAACCCAATAACCACACCGACCCCATTGGACTTTGCCAGAGAATGAAGTTCGTCCAGCTCTTCCAAAGAGAGGCAAGGCGGTTTTTCGATGAATAGATGTTTACCTGACTCCAAAACCTGCTTGGCAAGTGCGAAGTGCGACGAGGGCTGCGTACATACAAAAACACCCGCTACCGCTGGATCCTTTAGTACCACTGCGAGGTTATGGGTTCCCGCTGCACCTTCATACCGCTGCGCCATCAGCTGCGCGTTGGACTCAGAACGCGTAACGATATACTTCAAAGGAACTGCCAGAAAGTCCAGTATGGGGTAAAGGTTATCAATACTATGCCCCCCTACCCCAACAAAAGCGTACTGCTTTTGATAACGCTGGGGCAGCTTCAGAAATCCCTGCTTTTTGTAGTTTTTATATCTTGAAATTAGCTTTTTAATCATCCTAAAAGTCTTTCATCTGCTCACAGAGGGCGTAATGCTCTGTTTCCATGCCAAGTGCTTTGTAGGTTTCAATAGCGTTTTCATTTTGCTTCTCGACATATAAACGTATTCCGCTGAGGCTATCATCCTCTTGCACTTGCTTCCATAAGTGTGTGTACATGGCACGATAAATACCTTTTCGCCGTACCGTTTTATCGACAAAGACGGATTGTATCCAAACTACGTTTTGGCACCGCCAGTCACTCCATTCGTACTGCGTCATGAGCATACCAACAGGCTTGTCTTTTTTGGTGGCTTCGGGTATTTCGGCGACCCAGTATTTACCTTTGTTGGCATCAAGAAAAGTCTGTAACATTCCGCGTTCTAGGGTCGTTGGGTCAAGCTCCCAGCCTTCGGTCTCCAATGCCATCTGACATTGAAAACCAACTAAGGTATCTAAATCACGAAGGATAGCGGGACGAACATGCCATTGTTGTTTTTCCATATCCAAAGATCGAAAAAAGAAAATAAAAAGTGGCAACTGTCACAATCTCCTCTTCCAGCTACTTTTCTGATGAAATAATTCCGTCTGGACGCTCAAGCTCTGCATCCTGCCAATGAGGAGGGGGTGTACGGTCGGGGTCGGGTTTATGGACTACCTTTGTAGGGTTTTCCATAACAACAAAGAAAAACACCCCTACCAATGCCGCTACTGCAATAAAAACCAAGAAGAGAACTACTTTTATCATCATAGGAATTGCCTCATAAGGCTTCGTACTCCACTATGCACGTTAAGACGCTGAGGCCATCTGTACAAAAGTTAGTTTATGAGGTTTGTTATCAAAGGCTCTCGTAAAAAGTGCATCGGCAAAAATCTTGATCAGCTCGCCTCCCTTTTTCTCTACTTCCCAGGCCCTAGAAATTTCTGCCTTATCCGTAATAAACTGCTCGTGTAAGTTTTCTAAATACGCTTTGTTCTGGCTCGGAACAACCATAGTAAAGCTATTACCAATAAACTCCTTGCGCGAGTACCCGTATATTTCGGTGTAGTACTCACTGACATAACGGTAATTACCATTTTCGTCGGTAATACAAATGCCTTACTCCGAACTGTCAATGATCTTCTGTACATTGGCAGGAGTCTCCTCAATTTGCTTTAGAATCTTACGTGCTTTCGATAAGGTAATCATAGTTGTGGTTTGTGTTTTTTGTGAAAAAATGAAGGTTAAATGAACCCAAACAGATGTAAGTAGAATTAACCAAAAATAACCATTGGCAACAAAGGCGATATACCATATTTATTGCAATTACCTCAAATTACATAATACTTCAACGAATGTCGCCTTAACTCTTTACCAGTTTTCCTTTGGTATCATTGAACCAAACAAAGAAAAATGCTACCCAGCCCGCTCCGAGTATTCCAAAAAAGACAAACCAATACGTCAGATCTATCTCAAAATCGGAGTCGGTGAGTTCATAAATAAAGACAAGAAACGTCGCCAAAAAGAGGTTAATGACTAAGGCAAGCCCTTTGATCCAACGTTTATAATTTTTCTTAAACTCTTTACGGAGACGCTTTTCGCTCATCCAATATTCTCCTTTGGGGATAATAGAGGGCGGAAGCTGGAGGGATAAATTTCCCAACATTTGGAGCAAGCCATTAATAAAAAGGATCATCAAAGTACCCACCCAGAAGTAAGCTTCCTGCCCCATCTGTAAACCCGATAAAAAGCCATTACCAAGCGGAATACTGACTCCTAGCGGCATAAAAAGCT
>CAZNAK010000504.1:0-1845 GCA_964570645.1 uncultured Cytophagales bacterium
CACAGGTACGACTTTGTTTCGTGGATAATAAACAGGCTTTTTGTCTTTACTTTTCTGTGGAAGCTGCATTGCCTTTTCATATTCTTCAATAACACGCCTCACATCGAATTTTTCTTCGATGAATTTGCGGCTGTTATTCCCCATTTGCTGGCGTTCTTCGTCCGAAAGCTGCAATATTTTTAACATTGCTTGCGCTAAGCTCGTAGCATTTCTGGATTCACATAAAAATCCATTTTGATGCCCCTCGTGTTGAACTGTTTCACGGCAGCCTGGTACATCCGTGGCGACGATTGGACGAGACATTGCCGCCGCTTCAAGGAGCGTACGCGGTGTTCCTTCTCGGTAAGAGGGCAGTACAACACAACTTGCTTTTTCAATGATGGGACGAACGTCATCCACAACACCAAGGTACTCAACTACGCCTTCATCTACCCAGCTCTGTACCATTGACTCAGACACACCCAGGCCTTTTTCACGATTTACTTTTCCGAGTAACTGGAACCGAACTTTGATGCCTTGTTTTTTTAATAAACGAATGGCTTCAATGTATTCCGTTATGCCTTTATCGTAAAGTAGGCGAGCAATCATCAGAAAGCTGAACGCTTCGCCTTTCGGGAGTGGAGTCTGTGTATTGAAATAAGTCGCATCAATGCCCGACCCCGGAACAAGCCCTGTCTGCCCCTTGGATACCAATCCTTTTTCAAGGAAAAGCTGTCGGTCATCCTCATTTTGGAAAAAGATATGATCAGGGAAGCGAAAAGCAAAGCGGTATAGTTCGCGTGCTATCTTTGAGGTAAAGCTATCTCGCAGGAAAACAGTCCCCAAACCTGTTACATTATTGATTACACTTGGCTTTTTGTAAAATACAGTCGCTAATGTCCCATAAATATTGGGCTTGATAGTGTAATGCAGCACATAATCAAGATCATGTTTTTTGTAAATCTGATTAAGGGCAAATATAAGTTTGAGGTCTTGAATAGGATTTGTACCCTTAACGCTCATCTTGACTGGAACGTAAGTACAGCCGAGTTCTTTGAGGCGATGGCAAAAATCATCGGCTGGAGCAATCGCATACACTTCATGGCCACGTGCTCGAAGTGATTCCATGAGCGCACGTCTGAAATTGTAAAGGTTCCACGAAGAATTTGCGACAAATCCGATTTTGTACCGTTTTATGGGTTTGGGTGAGTGGGCCATGCTGAGTAGATCAAGAATAAGTGAGTAAAACTAGGTTAGTCTTAGTAAACTGCAAGTGTGCCAATATTATTCCAACTCAAAAAAGATATCATAGATCTTTTAATCTAGCCTATTAACGGAGGTTAAAGTAAATTATTCTTTAAAAAGGAAAAACTGCAAATATAGTATTAGCAAAGTCATTTAAAAGTGCAAACTATCCTTTAAAAAATACATAAGCCAGTAGGATGGCGGCAACAATACCACAAAAATCTGCGAAAAGCCCACACGTAACGGCATGTCTTGTGTTTCGTACCTTGATTGCCCCAAAGTAAACTGCGAGTACATAAAAGGTGGTATCTGTTGACCCCTGAATGACGGCGGCTACTTGAGTGGCAAAGGCATCCACGCCATAATTTGGATTCTCCATTAATTCTGCCAGCAGTCCGCGTGCGCCACTTCCGCTAAAGGGGCGCATGAGTGCCGTAGGTAATGCAGGGACAAAGTCGGTCGGAAGGCCAGCCCC
The DNA here is from genome assembly GCA_964570645.1 of uncultured Cytophagales bacterium. Classification (GTDB taxonomy): domain Bacteria; phylum Bacteroidota; class Bacteroidia; order Cytophagales; family Bernardetiaceae; genus DAISIL01. The sequence continues at coordinate 1,700 of CAZNAK010000504.1, forward strand.
CTCGACAAGTGCGCTCACTCCAAGCTGAAGCCATTCCATCGCGCCCGAAGCGCGAAAAACGCCGATGCCTACCAACATCGCTACTAAAAAGGGAATAATCTGTACGGTAACCTGAAAACCTTCTTTCGCGCCTTCAATAAAGGTAT
>CAZNAK010000504.1:1855-2260 GCA_964570645.1 uncultured Cytophagales bacterium
AAAAGCCGTAATTAGGCTTATAATAAAAAATGCACTAACAAAGACCGAGACTTTTTCTGCTGTCTCGGATGAGAAGTTTGAAAATGCGTAGATTGTCAGGCCCACAAAAACGATTAAACCGCCCAGATAAGCAAGCACTACCCCATCAAAAAGGTTGATGCGTTGAATAATAGCCGTAAAAATCACGCCCAGTATCGTGGCTACCGAGGTTGCCAGTAGGATGGGAATAAAAATATCTGCTGGGTTTGCTGCACCAAACTTCGCCTTAAAAATCATGATACTAACAGGAATCAAGGTTAGTCCTGAGGTATTTAAAACCAAGAACATAATTTGGGCATTCGTGGCGCGTTCTGGGGTGGGGTTTAGGCTTTGAAGCTCGTTCATGGCTTTTAAGCCAAGTGGCGT
>CAZNAK010000505.1:0-214 GCA_964570645.1 uncultured Cytophagales bacterium
ATACTACACGAGACAGCATCCTTTGGCTACCGCTCAAACCCGAACAAGTCCGTTCGGAGCTTCACCTTTTGGGCAAACCGAAGGGCTGGGAGCGTGATGACCTAGACGACCAAAGGCATACCTTGATTTTTTAGTCAAAAGTACCTATTTTTGTAGTCGCGAAGGAATGAAAGTGTCGTGTCCTCGTCCTAAGCTAAAACACTCCGAAGAACCG
>CAZNAK010000505.1:224-2236 GCA_964570645.1 uncultured Cytophagales bacterium
CGAGATGCTTAGGCTCACGGAGGGGAAAACCCGTGCAGGTTTCTCATCATTTGTCGCGTTGGGCTGATTTTTATAGTCTTTTTTTGGCTCAACTACGAATTTCGGGATAGCATCGAACTAAAGGCTATTTTCGAGTTTATTTTAGCCTCACCCCCAGCTCCTCTCCCAACATGGAGAGGGGAGCCACGCACGTTTTCAATACAATGGTAGTCAGTTGATTACAGACTTTACTATAAAAACGGGCGTGTTCCTTCCCCTGCGGGGGGAAGGTTAGGATGGGGGCTTTGAAAGCCTCGAACAGTAGTACTTTCCTGAAGGTTCTAGTTGAACCCTTTCTTTCTCTTTACTATTTGTATCCCTGAAAAGGGAGCCACTCAAGAACTAAAAATACCTTACAAAAAACTTGTTTTTTTGCTAGGGCTTGTTTACTATTGCACAAATGTTCTTTGACTTCCCCAGCCGTGCTTTTTTAGGGGCAAAATTTCATCACTTTGAACCTCAAAGTGCAAATTTTAACATTCAACAACCTTTAAAACGAGGACTAAAATCCTCAAAACCAATACCTTCCAATTTGGAAGGGTATGACTCCATTCCCATAGCAAGGCGGATTGAAACGTTGAACATATCTCTTAGGCGCTTTTCCTTGTCCTTGTATGACTCCATTCCCATAGCAAGGCGGATTGAAACGTTTCACTGCCTGCCAGGCTTGGTGAGTGAAAGCGTATGACTCCATTCCCATAGCAAGGCGGATTGATGGGAGAGAGCAGTAATGCAGTAAAAAAGTGATCAGTTTTAGGGCTGTTCACTGAAAACCGTTTACTGCTCGCTGAAAACCACTTCCCTAGCAAGGCGGATACAGAAAAACCCTAAGAATTTTTCAGAAATCCTTAGGGTTTTGTTTTTCTGCCGCAGTTGGTGTTTTAGCACAGCGACACCAACTGCTTCGGAATCCGTTTGCTCAGCGTGTAGGGATGTAATCTACTACGGTGATGGGCTTGTCAGGTTTGATTTTATGAACCTTCACTTTGATAATCATACCAGACTTAATGTTAGGCAAATTTCTACGACTAATCTGGAGTTTTGCTTCAAAGGGAGGCTCGTCTTCTAAAAATACGCGAACCTGTTTTTTATCTTTATCCAAGACTTGAGCAGCCGTGATACCCGCTTGCTGCATCAAGTCGGTGCGCTTAGCGCGGGGGTAGGCAGATAGGTCGGGGGTAGGTTCTTTTTGGGGGATCACTTCTTTTTCCTGCTGTTTTTCCTCCTCTTGGATTGGCTGCTGCTTGGGTTGCTCTGCTACTTCATCCTTAGCCAGAATCCGAACCCATCCGAGCGGAACTTGCTCTGGACTTGTTACCGTTCGCATCACGGGAAAATAGGTATCTTTACTCTTTTTGAATTGTTCATTTTCATTTTCAAAAGCCTTTTTAAAGTCTTCAAAACGGAATTTTCCATTTTCAGGGAAGTTCCAGATAGCCAGCCCAATAGCTTGATAAAAGTGCGATTTGCCAGACCCAAGACGCAGCAAGGTTTGCCCCTCACTTACGGCGGCTTTTAGCTTCGTCAATTCTCTTTTGTAATCACCAAAAATTGTACTCTTCCCTTGCAGTTTTTCGTATGCTTCTAGGTCATAATTCAGGTTATCGGAAGCAAACCGTTGAAGGGCTGCCAATAGGTACTCCTCTGAATAAACCGTTTGCAACCGAAACGAACTTACCTCTGGGCTTGCTTCGATGGCTTCCTTGAGAATAGGAATATCAAGAGAACCCTTTTTGAGATGTATTTTCTTTGTTTCGTAAATGGCTAGTAAAGAAAGGGGGAAAAATACATCCGAAACGCTCAGTTGGTTGGTTGTAAAAGTCCCTAAATCTCTTTGTTCTGCGTCAATTTCTTTATCGCTCAACGACCGGAGTACTTTCTTGAGTGCCTCCTCCAGTTGCTTGCGGTTTGTTGCGTACTTTGGATTGAGTAGATTAGATTTGAGAAGGCTGATAATTCTGGTTTCAAGCCAT
>CAZNAK010000506.1:0-2206 GCA_964570645.1 uncultured Cytophagales bacterium
TGGAGGTCTCGCGGAACTCTGGCATACGAAAAGTCTATTTCCCCAGCTCGATTGCAGTTTTTGGGGCGGATACTCCCCCTCAAAATACGCCACAGTTCACTTATCTCGCGCCCGCTACCGTTTATGGCATGAGTAAACAAGCAGGTGAGCATTGGGCCCAATATTACTTTAAGCGTTATGGCCTGGATGTACGAAGTTTACGTTATCCGGGCTTGATAAGCTACAAAAGTCCTCCGGGTGGAGGTACGACCGATTACGCGATTGATATCTTTCATGCCGCGCTCAAAGGAGAAACCTACACTTGCTTCCTCAAAGAGGATACCTACCTCCCGATGATGTATATGCCCGATGCCGTTCGTGCCACGATTGAGCTGATGGAAGCTCCCCTTGAGGATATTTCTACACATACAGGCTATAACCTGAGTGCGATGAGCTTTTCTCCCAAAGAAATTTTTGAGGAAATTAAGAAACACCTTCCCGACTTTCAGATCGAATATAAACCTGACTTTCGTCAACAAATTGCTGATACTTGGCCAAATAGCCTTGACGATACGCTGGCTCGTCAAGATTGGGGCTGGAAAGAATCCTTTGGGCTTTCCAAAATGACGGAGGATATGCTCAAAAACTTAAAGACACGTTTGCCTGTAATTGAGCTAGCCTAATCGAACTTGTTTTTTTAGGTACGTTATTTGTCTTTTGAATATTAGAATATTTTTTTGGCTTATTAGAAGCTAAAGATACGCTAGACTTTTGATAACATCGTACAAAAGTCGTTATTTGCCTTACGAAAAACCTGTGCGCTTATGATTGAATGGCTACAGCCCCTTTTTATTATTCTGGTAGCTTTCTATGTGATGTCCGAGATTGTTGAGCATCACTTTCTGGATAGTCTCAATAACATTGCACAATGGCTTAAGCTCACACCGGATGTGGCGGGGGCTACCTTGTTAGCTCTCGGAACCAGTGCGCCTGAAATTTCTACGGCTCTGATCTCCCTTTTTCAAGCCGATGCAAATCCGGCTACGGGGGTTGGTACAATCGTTGGTTCAGCTATTTTTCAGATGTTAGTTGTAATTGGGTTTTCTGCCTTTGTCCGAACGTGCCTTTTGGACTGGCGACCCGTTGTACGTGACAGTGCGGCTTATGCAGTCTCTATCATCATGTTGCTTTGGTTTATTCAAGACGGTAAGTTTACTTTTTGGGAGTCCTTGAGCTTTGTAGGAGCGTACCTAGTGTATCTTTTCGTGCTTTTCCTCTGGACTAAGCGCGCCAACCGCACTCATGTAGCAAGTAAAAATGTGGTGCAAGAACACTCTCGAAAAAGTGAGCTTGAGCCTGAGCCTCAAAAACCCGTTCAAGAACGTAACCTGCCTAACAAGCTCTTGTATTACTTTACGTGGCCGATCAAAACGCTCTTCAGTATCATTCCTGATACTAAGCGCAATCCACAGTGGACGATCCCTGTATTTTTCATCTCCCTCGGCATTATCGGTGTGGCGTGTTATTTTATGGTTGGCGCAGCCGAAGCGTTTGCGGGGCATCTTGGCATTCCGGCAGCAATTATTGCCCTCACGATTTTGGCGGGGGGCAGCTCCATTCCAGAGATGATTTCTTCGGCAGTCGTCTCGAAGCAGGGACAAGGCGACATGGCGATCTCGAATGCTATCGGCAGTAATATTTTTGATATCCTGATGAGCTTAGGGTTACCGCTGCTTATTTATACGGCCATAAACTCAGACATTGACCTTGCAGGGCAGCTTGAAGCTCAAGGCGATAGTATAGATAACATCAGCTACTCGGTGTACCTTCTGTTCGGAACACTCATTTTGGTCGTCTTGATGTTGTCCATCAAGAGGTTTAAGGCTACGCGCTGGTTTGGCGCAATATTGATTGTGATTTACGCGATTTATGTGATAGCGGCTTACCAAGGCTGGCTCGAAAAGGAGGCCTTATCACAGCTCCTCCCGTTCCTCTAAAAAATCCACAAAACTGGCTTTTCCAAGATCGAAGAAGCCAAACGAACGGCTATATGCTCTAAAGATACTTCCAATTTGTCCTTCGTATGCTGTGGCTAGTGCCTTGGAGACTTTTGCGTGCATCTTAGGATTATCCTCAAATACTTCCATCAAATGCGCATTTGGAATAGCATAGACCTTAGTATCGTCTTTAGCGCTAATTGCGTTGTAATTTCGCTTTCTGCGAGCCA
>CAZNAK010000507.1:0-2199 GCA_964570645.1 uncultured Cytophagales bacterium
GGGTAAAGCTACATTTTCGAGTGAAGAGGCACGCGGAAGGAGGTTAAAAGTCTGAAAAACAAAGCCAATTTCAATATTTCGTACCTCGGCAAGCTCGCCTTCGCTCATGTTACTGACATCTTTTCCGTTGAGTAGATATGTACCTTTGGTGGGGGTGTCTAGGCAGCCAATAATATTCATCATCGTGGACTTTCCTGACCCTGAAGGTCCCATAAACGCCACATACTCGCCTCGCGTAATGTGGATAGAGATGGATTGAAGGGCGTTGATGATCTCTGAGCCCATTCGATAGACCTTAGAGATATTTTTGGTTTTGATGATGGTTTTCATAAAAAAATGGATAATGATTATACGTCAAAACGCATAATTAGGGTTTCGGTTTACCCAAATATAGCGTCCTTTAATCGTGAATGCTAGATTGTAGCATAAAAAGAGGTCGTTGGGGCGTTCTTTGGTGGCAATGCCCGTCACGTAGCCAAACTGAAACCCTTTCATGGCGAGTTCTGCCTGGGTAACCATTGCCTGTGACTGCTCCTCAAGGATTTCAGTAAGGATTCTGTGGTTACGATGAAGAATGTCGTCGATGGGTTTTGTCACCTGCGATGACGCTCGATGACGCGCATTATTGTATTCATTTTTGCAGCGAGTAGAACAAAAACGCTGGTTGCTGCGCCCTTCAAACTCCGTCTGACAGTTGGTGCAATTCTTTTTTGTAGGCATCCCAAAAGGAAAAAGTGTTGAAACGATTTTAATCGTTTATGCAAGTAGCGAAATCCAAGCCAAGCTTACAAGACGCACGAGTACTTTTTTTGGTAAGACCAAACTGCATTATTTTGTGAGTTTATTATTTTTAAGTTATCATTGCTAAATTTTAAGCTTAAACTATTTCATCACTATCAAACTCAATTTCTAATGGGAAAACTAGAAAATTGCGTCGCTATCATTACGGGCGGCTCACGTGGTATCGGAAAAGCTACCGTTGATCGTTTTGTTCAAGAGGGAGCAACTGTCGTTATTTGGGATGTACTCGAAACGGAGGGGCAGACGCTCGCCGATCAGTTGAACGCCGACGGTCATACGGCAACGTTCCAAAAAGTTGATACGACAAATTTCGATGAGCCGCAGAAGGCTGCGCAGGCTGTTATTGAAAAATACGGGCGCATTGATATTTTGGTCAATAATGCGGGAATCACACGCGATGCTTCATTCAAAAAAATGACCTCTGCGCAGTGGGATCAGGTAATTTCTGTTAATTTAACAGGGGTATTTAATTGTACAAAAGCGGTTGTTCCGCAGATGCGCGAGCAAAAATACGGTCGTATCCTGACGGCTTCCTCTGTTGTAGGAATTTACGGAAACTTTGGTCAGACTAACTACGTGGCAACCAAAGCGGGCGTTATCGGAATGTGCAAGGTGTGGTCAAAAGAGTTCGGAAAGTATGGCATTACAGCAAACTGCGTTGCGCCCGGCTTTATCAGAACGGAGATGACCCTCAAAATTCCACAAGAATACCGTGACGATGCCGTAACGCGTATTCCCGTTGGAAGGCTAGGAGAGCCTGAGGATATTGCGGCAGCTTACGCATTTTTAGCCTCCGAAGAGGCGGGCTTTATCACAGGCACCTGTCTGAGTGTAGATGGAGGCGCATTAGGCGTTTAAGATGTCCTTATTAGACTAATATAGCGGCACGCTGTATAACTTACTAGCCTTTGTGGTACTACTTTACTGCGGAGGCTTTTTTAGAGACTAAAAACATGATAAAGATGAACTTTTAGTAATTAATGAGGCTATTTATTGTCTTTTTTCGCTAAAAAATAGAATTTTTTTCTATTTCTTTGTCTAAACATAATTATTTTAAGACGATTTTCATGGCAAATCCAAAACTTGACCAAACGGACCGTAAGATATTGGACATCTTACAACGTCGTGCCAAGATTACTAATGCCCAACTTTCTAAAGAGATCAACTTATCCCCTGCTCCGACTTTGGAGCGCGTGAAAAAGTTAGAATCACAGGGTTTCATTGAGAGTTATCATGCAAAGCTTAATGCTAATAAACTTGGACTGGGTGTCACTACCTACATGAGTATCTCCCTATCGAAGCATAGTCAAAAATATAGCGATGAGTTCAGGGAGAAAATAGCAGAGCTGGATGAAATTGTAGAATGCTACTTCACGACAGGGTCGAGTGACTTTTTGT
>CAZNAK010000508.1:0-2195 GCA_964570645.1 uncultured Cytophagales bacterium
AGCCTCTTGAAGACTGGGAATGTCTGCTGCGCCACAGTAGCCCATACCCGCTTTGAGTCCGCCCACAAGCTGGTACAGTACTTCAACCGCTTTGCCCTTGTAAGCTACGCGTCCCGTGATACCTTCAGGAACAAGCTTTTTGATGTCGTCTTCGGCATCTTGGAAATAGCGATCTTTGGAGCCGTCTTCCATCGCCTCTACCGACCCCATTCCACGGTAATACTTAAACTTTCGCCCTTCGTAGATAATCATTTCGCCAGGAGACTCGTCCGTTCCTGCCAGAAGTGCCCCCACCATCACGGTGTTTGCTCCCGCAGCAATAGCTTTGGCAATGTCGCCCGAAAAGCGAATTCCCCCATCGGCGATGATTGGGATATCAAAGCCTCTGAGTCCCTTTGCTGCCTCATAAACGGCTGAAAGCTGCGGCATTCCGATTCCTGCAATGATGCGTGTGGTACAAATACTACCCGGCCCTACACCTACTTTCACGGCATCTGCACCCGCTTTAGCAAGAGCAGTTGCACCATCTGCGGTCGCCACGTTACCCACAACAAGGTCGAGGTGAGGAAAAGCTCCTTTTACTTTTTCGAGTGCCGTAACGACTCCCTTGGAATGACCGTGCGCCGTATCAATACCGATTACATCTACGCCCGCGCCTTTGAGTGCCTCCACGCGGTCTAGCAAATCGGGCGTAATTCCTACAGCCGCCCCGACTCGCAAACGTCCAAACTCATCCTTACAAGCATTGGGACGATCACGTTTTTTGAGGATATCTTTGTAAGTGATCAAACCCACGAGCTTGAAATCATCGTTGACGATAGGAAGCTTTTCGATTTTATGGACGTGCAAAATATCTTCTGCCTTACTCAAATCCACGCCCTCATTGGCTGTAATTAGTCCTTCGGCGGTCATCGTCTCACGGATAGATACACTCATATCTTTCTGAAAACGGAGATCACGGTTGGTAATAATACCGATCAACGTACCCCCCTCGTCTGTAATCGGAATACCACCGATTTTAAACTCGCGCATCAGGCGGTTTGCATCGGCAAGCGTATGTTCTGGGCTAAGTGTAATCGGGTCAAGGATCATTCCGCTTTCAGAACGCTTAACACGGCGCACTTGCTCGGCTTGCTGACTGATCGTCATATTTTTGTGAACGAACCCAATCCCACCTTCTTGTGCCATGGCAATAGCCATTTCAGCTTCTGTTACCGTATCCATAGCCGAGGCTGTGATCGGAATATTGAGCTGGATATTTGGTGTAAGAAAAGTTCGTGTGTTGGTATCGCGAGGTAAAATTTCGGAATACCCAGGGATGAGAAGCACATCGTCGTAGGTCAGCGCTTCAAAAAGGAATTTTTCAGTCATAGCAAAAAGTGGTTTTCACGATTTGCCAGACAAAAGTAGTCAAAACTTTTTTGGCTTTCGCAATTCTGAAAGCGAAGAGATGAATTTTATCGTTTTTTACTTTAGCGATAAGCTACTGGTAGGGTTTTGAACTACTACCAGAGCACGTCTTTTAACTTTTAGTCAATCAGCTCCTGCATTTGCTCCAACATGGTGCTATCCACAAAGTCTTGCATTTCAAAGTTCTCCAACCCGAGTATTTTTAGAGTAATAGGTTCATGCGACTGATCGATCTCCCCATCGTTATTTTTATCAATATGATAGCGTACGATTACCTCATCGCTTTCGTGGATGGGATACCAATCGTGATAACTCAGATCATCAAACTCAAAAAAGGCGAGTTTTTGTTTATCAAAGTCATAGACAATAAAAACCTGTAAGTCACTACTATTGAGGCGGCTATCTTTATTGGTGTCCGTCCGTGTTCCTTTGGCAAAGAGGTACTGATGACCGTTTTGGGTTGTCACGGTATATTCATTAACCCCTACCAATTCAGAGAAAATAGCTTTTTTCTGATTTTCCCCCGCTTCAAACACCATAAAGTTATTATAAGTAGAATAACCATACGCCCCAGAGACTTTCCCCCTTCCGTAGCTTGCTTCCGTGGATTTCTCCGACTGAGGTCTTATAAACGGTGAACCACCCGCGTTTTCCTGTGTAAGCTCCTCTACCTGCTCCAGATTTACCTGCGAGACAGGAATAAGGTAACGCTGTTCGAGCGGATCAATCCGGACGATTCGCTCCTCGAAAGAAAGCTGCTGATCGCGGACTGGCGGTTTTTGAGT
>CAZNAK010000509.1:0-2186 GCA_964570645.1 uncultured Cytophagales bacterium
CTTTTCCTGAGCAGTCGATTTCTCTTGATCTGGAGGATGGTTATACCATTTCGGGAATATTAGATTTGATGGTTGCCAAGGGAAAACAGATTCCCAGGGCTCCTTTTTTCGCTTTGCACGAATACAAGCCACAGCTCGGAAATACCAAAGACCCGCTCGGGCAGTTACTGGTCAGTATGGTGGCAGCACAGCGGCAAAACGAAGTTGAAAACATAAATACCCCTATATTTGGTTGTTATGTTATCGGGAGGCTTTGGTTTTTCGTCTATTTCGAGAATTATATGTACCAAAAAAGTAAAGCCTTTGACGCAACGGACACTGAGGATCTCAAACAAATCGTTTATGCTTTGCATTATGTCCGAAAAAAACTAGAAGAATTATGATGCAGAATCTCGCGCCCATGACGCGCAATCTTTTGATAGCTAATCTTGCCATTTTTGTTTTACACTGGATCATGCCAGCATTGAGGTGGGATTTTACACTTTATTATCCGCTGATGGAGGAGTTCAAGCCCTACCAGCTTTTGACACATATGTTTACCCACGCGCCAGGTTTTGGACATATCTTTGGAAATATGCTATCGTTATTTTTCTTTGGGTCGATCTTGGAGCGTACATTTGGAAGTAGTCGTTTTCTAACTTTCTACCTGGTCTGCGGTCTTGGGGCAACCTTCTTATTTGAAGGGGCGGTGGCACTGGAACATTACTTGACGGCAGGAACGATATACGGCGCACAGAGTGCGGTAATGGGTGCGTCGGGTGCTGTTTTTGGAATATTGATGGCGTTTGCGATGTTATATCCGAACGTAGAATTAATGCTGCTTTTTCCACCGATTCCGATCAAAGCAAAATATTTTGTATTGTTTTACGGTGCCTATGAACTCTATGCTACGATAAATCGTTTTCAAGGTGACAATGTGGCACATTTAGCACATTTGGGCGGTATGTTGTTTGCCTTTATTTTAGTAAAATTGTGGAAGAACGAATTGCGACGCGGATACTAAAAAAGTGATGGGTTTGTCAGGCATATCAGAGCCTTACACATAGAAAATATAAAAACTTATGATGAATCACAGTATGATCGAAGAGTTTCAGATGGCATGGAAGCGACCAAACAATATAACCTTTCGGTTGATCGCGGTTAATGTCGGAATGTTCTTATTCTTGGGCGCAGTCAGTCTTCTCGGTCAGACCGGCACGGTGGGTAAGGTAAATGAATCTATTCAAAGCCTCTTCTATTTGTCTCCCGACCTAAAAACGTTTATACTCCGTCCATGGACGTTCTTTACGTATGCCTTCACACACAAGGGATTCTTAGAGATTGTATTTAATATGCTAATCTTGTATTGGTTTTCTATTTTGCTTAAGAACTCATTGGGGAGCATTCGCGTCTTGGCCGTATATCTTTATGGCGCACTCGCAGCGGGTCTATTTTTTGTACTTGGTGTCGCTTTGTCGCCTAGCGCGGCAGCTTTAGCAGAGCCATTTGCGGGATCGCGCGGTGCAGTGTATGCCATTATGGTTGCTACGGCGACGCTTCATCCTGACCAAAAGATGAACTTATTCTTTATCGGTGAGGTAAAGCTGAAGTGGATCGTAGGGGTTTATGTAGGACTCTCGTTGTTCTCGTTAATGAACGGACCGCTTGCGATCCTCAATACTGCGCACCTCGGAGGAGCCGTTGTAGGGTTCTTGTTCATCAGACAATACCAAAATCAGGTAGATTGGAGTACGCCTTTAGTTCGTTTGATTAATTGGTTTGAGGGACTTGCCGACAACGAGCCGCCAGCACCAAAGACAAAGCGTAGTAAAGTGAAATCTACGGCAGGTAACGCATCTAAGGGTAAGCAAAAGGCACAAGCAAAGAATGCTGATGGAACGATAAGTCAAAAAGAAGTTGACCGCATTTTAGATAAAATATCCGAGAGCGGATATGAAAAACTTACCAAAGAGGAAAAACAGATACTCTTCAAGGCAAGTCAGTCGAAGAAGTAAGGGATAAATAAAAATTAGCCCGATAAGAAATTATCGGGTTGATTTATTTCTACTTTAAAATCTCCGAAAACGCCAAAACTTCCCCTTCCGAGAACGCGTCACCCATAATTTGAAGCCCCATCGGGAGACCTTTTTCGTCCGTTCCCATCGGGACAGACAGGGCAGGTGTTCCACAGATAGAAGCCTGAACTG
>CAZNAK010000510.1:0-2185 GCA_964570645.1 uncultured Cytophagales bacterium
GACTGTCCGCCACTTTTCCGCATGTTACAAGCCGAAAGCCAAACAGACTGGGCAGAGATGTATCAGGTCTTTAATATGGGCCATCGACTGGAGGTGTATCTCCCTGAGGCTTACGCTGATACTGTCATAAAATGCGCCAATCTTGTAGGTGTGGAAGCGAAAGTCATTGGTCGTGTGGAGGCTGCCCCCAAAGGAAAAAAACTTACCATCAAGAGTGCGTTTGGGGAGTTCGTTTATTAGTCTGCCTTTTTACTTCTACAAAAGGATAATTTATAGCTAGCGGGTGTATCAATAAGAGATACTTATATGAACATAAGATATAAGTATGGCAAAACAGGGGTAGTATTTAAACTTTTCGTCCGTTCAGTGAGTAGTTGTAATGTAATTGAAAACATTCATTCTAAACAACAGAACACGATGACTAATGTAGGTAAAACGTTTCCAAACATTGATGTAAATGCAATGAACGATCTTGGAGACACCATTAAGCTGAACGTATTAAAGGAAGCACTTGATAACAAGAAAAAAGTATTGTTATTCTGGTATCCCAAAGACTTTACGTTCGTCTGTCCGACGGAATTGCATGCTTTTCAGCAAGCCCTTCCAGAATTTGAAAAGCGAAATACCATTGTGATTGGAGCTTCTTGTGACACCCCTGAGGTGCATTTTGCGTGGTTGAACACACACAAGGACAATGGCGGCATTGAGGGTATTACTTACAATCTCGTTGCCGACAGTAACCGAAACCTGGCTAATGCGTTGGGCATCTTGGACATCGTAGATAAATACTATGATGAGGAGCAAGACATTGAACTCATGGAAGGCGATAATGTAACCTACCGAGCAACCTACCTCATTGACGAAGAAGGCTTAGTGTTCCACGAAGGAATTAACCACATGCCTTTGGGAAGAAATGTAAAGGAGTTCCTTCGCCTGATTGATGCTTACACGCACGTACAAGAGAAAGGTGAGGTTTGTCCAGCAAACTGGGAAGACGGCAAAGAGGCTATGGTCGCCGACCGGAAGGGTATTTCGGAATACTTAACCAAAAATGTAAACTAATTATGGTAACTGAATTAAGCGAAGATAATTTAAACGAAATCATCACGGATGCAGAGGTGACTGTCGTGCAATATTCCGCCGGATGGTGTGGAAATTGCAGGATCATGAAGCCAAAAATGAAGAAATTGGCCTCAGAACATCCCGACATCAAGTTTGTTATCGCTGATGCAGAAAAATTCCCAGAGTCTCGAAAGCTAGCCAAGGTGGACAACTTACCTACTTTTGCTACTTTCAAGAAGGGAGAATTGGTCGAACAAATTCAAACAAATAAGTTCGAGGTACTTAAAGATTTTGTAAATGAGACTACCAATAATTAAACATCTGACCGAGTTTATTGAGGAAAGAGATCAAGACTTTGTCATAGAAGCAATCGAAACCATTGAGTCGCTCACAGAAGTATCCTCTCTGAAAGATGAAGAACTGGATGTACTCGGCGAAATGCTATCTAATTTGTACGGTGCTTTGGAGGTTCATAAGGATATTGCATCTGGAACTCCCAAAAAGGAAGCCTTGAACGGATTCATGAAGCGTGTACTCGGTTCTATTGATAACTAGTGGTTAGTCCCGCAAAATTTATTTTGAATCCTTATTGACCTAAAAAGTGGTTGATAAGGATTCTTTTTTATTGAAATAAGCCCATTCTAGCGAGCCATCAGCTTTTATTTTATCCCAAAGACACTTTCTGTTCTTTCGGAATGCTTACGCGAAATCTTGTACCTACGCCTAGCTCCGACTTTACGGTTATTCGTCCATTATGGTAATTCTCGACGATACGTTTGACCAGCGTCAGTCCAAGCCCCCAGCCCCGCCGCTTGTGTGTATAGTTTTTCTTGGTGCTAAAACCAGGGCGGAATATATTTTTAAGGTGCTTATCGGGGATGCCCTTTCCCTCATCCGTGACAAATAGCACCACGGCGGTGTTTTCGGGATCAGTGGTGAGGTTAAGTTCTATAATCCCCCTGCCGTTCATGGCATCCACGGCATTTTTGACTAAGTTTTCGATGACCCACTCAAATAGCCCTCGGTTTAGCGGGACTTCAAGGGAGCGCGTCAGGTCGATCTTCATTTTGAGTTGAACTTTTTTGGGAACTCGCTTTTCTAGATACCTGACTGACTTGGTGAC
>CAZNAK010000511.1:0-2185 GCA_964570645.1 uncultured Cytophagales bacterium
TAAAAAAGAAATGTACCAAGAACTCGAAAAAGAGCTTGAGCAAGACTTTTTGAATAGCACCTTTACGACTAGAGACCCACTTGCCGAATTAGAAAATACCATATTGGGTAAAATCTGTACTCGACTAGGGCTTTCTCGAAAAGAGTGGCAGGATCGACTAGGGATACAGGCAAGATGGAAGATACTGCCCGGGCTAAAGCAATTATCTAACCGCTACGTTGCCCGCCACCTAAACGTAAAAATCGACTTTCTCAGTAAAATAGGATATGCCGATTGCCGAAAGGAAGACATTATTCCCTTTTTTCATGCGCTTGCCCCCGTAGAGCATGACCGTTGGACCTCAGAAAAACTCGCCTACAAGTTTCGGTTTGGCCCTTTTCCAGAAGATCGAGTCGTTAAAAACTTACTTAAAGATACGCTCAAAATTCACGACCAGATCATTCCTTACGAAGACCTTACCCAGGAAATGGAAGATAAGGACTTCAATATGTTTTTATTGATCCCCGTAATGCAGCGAATACGACTAGCTATGCGGGCGTGATTTTACCAAACTAACCAACTACTTATGCTTACTGAGTCTGAATCCCACTACGACCATTTGGAGAACATGACCTTGCGCAACCTCCTCCAAAACATCAACCGGGAAGATCAACGTGTTCCTCACGCTGTCGAAAAAGTTATCCCCCAGATTGAGGCTTTTATCACTCAGCTTATACCGAGGATGAAAAAAGGCGGACGGCTATTTTACATTGGCGCAGGCACGAGCGGGCGTTTGGGTATTGTGGACGCCTCAGAGTGCCCACCGACGTTTGGTGTGTCGCATGAGTTAGTGGTCGGCTTGATTGCGGGCGGTGATAGGGCGATCCGTAAAGCCGTTGAGTTTGCCGAGGATGATCCGGCAGGTGCCTGGCATGATCTGGCCGAGTACGCGCCTCAACCACAAGATGCATTGGTCGGAATTGCCGCCTCAGGGCGTACGCCGTATGTGATTGGAGGAGTGCAGACAGCACGCAAAGCGGGGCTACTCACAGCTTGCATTACCTGCAATCAAAATACAGAGCTTTCCCGAGTCGCTGAGTTCCCTATTGAGCCACTGGTCGGTCCTGAGTTTGTAACGGGTAGTACACGCATGAAGGCAGGGACGGCACAAAAACTTATTCTAAATATGATTTCGACAAGCGCGATGATTCAGTTAGGACGAGTACGCGGTAATAAAATGGTCGATATGCAACTTTCAAATCAAAAACTCTGGGAACGCGGTACGCGGTTTCTTGCCAAAGAGTTTAAGCTTGACGAGGGTAAAGCACTGGATTTACTTAAAGAATATGGCAGTGTCCGAGCGGCAATAAAAGCCCTTATGGATGCTAAATCATTGTAAAAGCCAACTTTTTCGGGTAGTATTTTGTATATTTCCTTTTGAATCTTCAAAATTCACACACAAAACGAATGACTACCGAACTTTTAGAACTTCGTGTACAGCCAGTTGAGCAGTCACGTCTCCCCGAAATTGACTTCTCAAATCTAGCGTTTGGGCGCACTTGCTCCGACCACATGTTTGTCACTGATTTTAATGGAAACGATTGGCTTGAGCCGCGCATCGTACCTTACAAAAACATAGAGTTAAGTCCTGCGACCTCTGCGCTACATTACGGACAGTCCATCTTTGAGGGTTTAAAAGCCTATCGAAATGAAGAAGGGGAAGTAATGGTTTTTCGTGCTGACGAAAACCTCAAACGCCTCAATCGTTCTGCCGAGCGGATGTGTATGCCACAAATTCCAGAGGAAATTTTTATGCAAGGATTAAGTGAGCTTCTTCGCCTAGACGCTGACTGGGTTCCACGAGAAGAAGGAATGTCCCTTTACATTCGTCCCTTTATGTTTGCCACAGACGAGTATATCGGGCTGCAACCCTCTCAAAACTACCGCTTCATAATCTTTACGTGCCCAGTGGGCGCGTATTACAGTGAGCCTGTCAAAGTGAAAATTGAAACTCATTTTACACGCGCCGTACAAGGCGGAACAGGCTTTGCAAAAACTGCGGGCAACTATGCGGCTTCTTTGTATCCCGCAAAGTTAGCACGTCAGGAGGGCTATCACCAACTAATCTGGACAGATGGACAAGCCCACGAGTACATTGAGGAGGCAGGAACGATGAACATCGCCTTTGTTTTTGGTGACACGTTGG
>CAZNAK010000512.1:0-2174 GCA_964570645.1 uncultured Cytophagales bacterium
ATTGATGGGGCAAGAATCAAATATTACTTCGATAATAAAGCTAAAGTCACGGGTTTAATCGGAAAGCAGCGCGATGGATTTAGTGATAACGATGATAGCAGAGGGACGGTCAGAGCCTTTGACGTGGAGGTATATTTGGATCAGGCTTTGGCTTGGGAAGGGAATACGGTACTCACTGTGGGAGGGAGTTATGTAGGGAAATACCAGCGTTTTGCAGGCTCCTCGGCGGTTCCGCCGCTTGTAGATGCTTTTGGGGCACGTTTTGACCTTCTCAAAGGTGGTTTTATGCTCAACGGCGAGTACGTGCAAAAAAGTCCAGACCCGGGCACACTAAATGGAGGCTTCCTTGAGCCAAACCTAGAAAACGGTGATGGCGTGCTTATCAATGCTGGTTACAGTCAGAAAGGTCTAGCCGTATTATTGGGTTTTAAACGTGTGAATAACTTTGATTTTCGCTCCAATCGCTCGGCATTAGATAACCGTCTCCAAATCAACTACGTCCCTGCTAACACGACACAGCATACCTACCGCTTATTGACCTTATATCCTTACGCGACACAAGTTTTGGGTGAGTTTGCCTTTCAGGGTGACTTGGTTTATACAATCCCAAAAAAATCAAAAGTAGGCGGCCGGTACGGTACGACGCTGACAGCCAACTACGCGATTGCAAAATCCGTAGATGCAGAAGGTAGCTGGAAAGTAGGCGACCGCACATATTTCCAAGACATCAACTTTGAAATCAGCCGCAAGTGGAGCAAGAAAGTCAAGACTATTTTCAAGTACGCTTACATCGAATACGACGCAACGACCATCGAAGGGCGACCTATCGGCCTTGTTTTCTCGAATACTTTTATCGCTGACGTACTTTATAAAATCAATCGTAAGAACTCTCTTCGCGTGGAGCTTCAGCATCTAGCGACCAAAAATGACCGGGGTAGTTGGGCGTTTGCTTTGATTGAGTACGGACGCTCCCCAAACTGGTTTTTCTTCATCTCGGACGAGCTAAACTACGGTCAAGTCAACAAGGATAAGCCTGTTCATTATTACAACGTCGGGGCAGCTTACTCCAAAGGCGCAAATCGCATTTCTTTGAGTTGGGGAAGACAACGTTTTGGGCTGGTCTGTGTGGGCGGTGTTTGTCGGATTGTACCCGAATACAGCGGTTTGAGTTTGTCGGTGACGAGTAGTTTTTAGCCAAATCCTACTCGACTACAAAAATAAGTTTGTGCGGGGCTTCGCGTATCACGGTAAGCGTAAAGCGAGTTTGAGACAACAGAAACCCAAAAGTGTAGCTGACTTTGGCTACTTTTGTGGTTAAAATCGCGCATCATGGAGACAAAAGATAAAATCCTATCACAAGAAGACGCAAAAAAGCAGGTTTTACGCTGGCAAGCGGAAAACGAAAAAGTTGTTTTCACGAACGGCTGTTTTGATATTTTACACCTCGGACATATCGACTACCTCGAAAAAGCCGCCCAACAAGGCGACCGACTCGTCGTTGCTGTCAATACGGATGCCTCAGTTCGAAGGCTAAAAGGTGATACGCGTCCCCTCAACAACGAATATGCCCGCTGCCGTTTGTTGACCGCACTGGCATTTACGGATGCTATCGTACTTTTTTCAGAAGACACCCCGCTTACACTAATCGAAATGCTCAAACCCAATGTACTGATAAAAGGTGCCGATTACAGCGTAGAACAGATCGTTGGTGCAGAGGTTGTAATGGCCAACGGCGGGGAAGTTCGCACGATTGAACTCGTAGAGGGCTACTCCACGACAGGACTCGTCGAAAAGATTAAGAATAGCTAATCTAAAATAACGATTGGAAAGTCAGACCTACGATGCAGACTTTTTCGATAACGGTCTGTACCGTGGTCTGACCGCTATGCACTTCATGTTAAACTAATCTTTCGCTTCACGCTCGTAACGTATGCGCTCCAAAATTGCTTCGCCGAAGATAGAAAGCCCTGAGTTGAAGACCACCAAACCAAACGTTCCGTATGCCACCCAGCCCCAAAACGAAAGCCCGTTGAACTTCTGTACGCCCGCGTCAATAAGCAGCGAAAGCCCTGCTCCGACTAGAAGCAACCCAAGAGGACCCGGCATCCGTGCCGGCCCTGGCATCGGCACCGAGGCCGAGGATCGCAATAGTGACCGCAGCGATGGCAGCGTGC
>CAZNAK010000513.1:0-2157 GCA_964570645.1 uncultured Cytophagales bacterium
GGCTGTGGCGGCAATCGAGATACCAACAAACGCCCTAAAATGGCACAGATCGCCGAAAAATACAGCGATTACATCATTCTGACCTCCGATAATCCCCGTTTTGAAGATCCCGAAGCCATCCTTGCTGATATGGAAGCGGGCTTAGGCGTACTTGGACGCGGAAAAAGTACCACCATCACAGACCGCAAAGCTGCCATTCAGCACGCTTTTACTGCTGCCCAGAAAGGTGATTTGATCCTTGTGGCAGGCAAAGGACACGAAACCTACCAAGAAATTAGGGGTAAACGTTTTCCTTTTGATGATCGGGAGGTGTTGCGAGAGGCTTTTGAGAAAGGGAGAGGCAGTCAAACTAAACTTTGACCTAAGCAAATGTTATTGCGTTTCATTTTACGATGAACTTCGGCTATCTTACACTTTATTTTGTTACACATAACATTTATCCTTATGAAAAAAGTAATATTGGCAGGGCTTGCTTTGCTGCTTTGGCAATGCGACTCGCCAAAAGAAGACATAAAACAAGTAAGCACTGCATATCCCGAAACCGATAAAGGTGATGTTATAGATGACTATTTTGGTACGCAGGTCGCTGACCCGTATCGTTGGCTTGAAGACGATGACTCTGAAGCGACGAAAAGCTGGGTTTCCTCCCAAAATACAGTGACGTTTTCGTATTTAGATTCCATTCCCTTCCGTGAGAAAATCAAGGCACGACTCAAAGAGCTTTGGAGCTACGAGCGCGTTTCGGCACCTTTCCAACAGGGTGACTTTTACTATTTCTACAAAACCGACGGACTTCAAAATCAAAGTGTGCTTTATCGTAAGGCAAGTTTGAACGGCGAAGCGGAGATTTTTCTTGACCCTAACACCTTTTCGGATGACGGTACGGTATCGCTGGCGGGTTCATCGTTTACCGAAGATGGAAAGTTGATGGCCTACCTGACTTCTACCTCAGGCTCGGACTGGCGCACGATTAAAGTTAAGAACACCGAAACAGGCGAGGAGCTTTCAGACCTCATCGAATACGCGAAGTTTACGGGTGTCGCCTGGAAAGGAAACGAGGGCTTTTTTTATAGTGCTTACGACCGCCCAGAAGAAGGCGAAGAGCTTTCGGGAATGAACAACGAGCATAAGGTTTACTATCATAAACTCGGTACACCGCAGGCTGAGGACGAACTTATTTTTGGTCATCAGGATGTAAAAGCAAGGTATATTTATGCCCAAACCTCGGACGATGGAAACTTTTTGGTGTTGAATGCTGCCATTTCCACGAGTGGTAACGCGCTTTATTTTAAAGATCTGCGTAAGTCCGATATGGACTTTTTGGAAGTTGTAGGGAATTACGAACACGACCACAGCTTTATCTATTCCGAAGGTGAAACGCTCTACTTTACGACCAACGACGGCGCACCAAACACCAAAGTTGTCACGACAACCGCAGAAAACCCTGTGCGTCAAACATGGAAAGACCTTGTTCCAGAAGCGGAAAGCGTTTTAGAATCCGTAGGTTTTGCGGGCGGAAAAATGTTCTTACGCTACCTCGAAGATGCGAAAGCAAAAGTCTATCAGTGCAATCTTGAAGGCGAGCGCGAACGTGAAGTAACCCTCCCTGCTATCGGCTCTGCGTACGGATTCTCGGGTAAGCGTGAGGCGACGGAATTGTTTTACTCGTTCACCTCGTTTACGTATCCGTCTAGCATTTATCGTTACGAAATCGAGTCAGGAAAGTCGGAGCTGTACGAACGTCCCGAAGTGAACTTTGATCCCGAAGCATACGTGACCAAACAAGTCAAATACAAAAGCAAAGACGGTACAGAAATTCCGATGTTTATCGTCCACAAAAAAGGGATCCAAATGGACGGGCAGAACCCAACGTATTTATATAGCTACGGTGGTTTCAATATCAGCCTAACGCCGAGTTTTAGCATTGCGCGTACGTTCTGGCTCGAAAAAGGCGGCGTTTTTGCGATGCCAAACATCCGTGGCGGTGGCGAGTACGGCGAGGCATGGCATAAGGCGGGGACGAAACAGCAAAAGCAAAACGTTTTTGATGATTTCGTTGCCGCAGCCAAGTACTTGAAGGCGGAAAGCTACACCTCTACCGAAAAGCTCGCCATTGCAGGTGGCTCAAACGGTGGTTTGCTTGTCGGGGCAACGATG
>CAZNAK010000514.1:0-2150 GCA_964570645.1 uncultured Cytophagales bacterium
TCCTTGATAAGTTCTGGGTAAGGCGGTGGGGTTCGTGCCATCGTTTTTAAGCTACTAGACGCAAATAATGTTTATTTTGGTGTAATCATATTTTCGCTTCTATTATGGCCTAAGAAAGACTAAAGCTCTCCAGTCGGATGAACCACTTTGCTATGAAAGCTAAAATTTATCTAGCCGCCAACAAAGCGGCTTTCAAAGAACTTGAGGCACTCAAAGCACAAGGGGTGGGTGCGTAACATCAGTTACTAAAATTTCAAGGTAAGACTAGGTACACCGCCTGATTTAACGACATAAAACTCCATAGATTTTCGTACTTTTCTCAAAAAAAGCGATGCCTACTATTTCTATTGACGGTCACGAACATCACCTTTACACACCAGAAGTCTTTGATGCAGCCACCATGCAGACACGCGCCAAGGCGTTTTATGAATGGGCAGACACGCGGCGCACTGTGCGTGCGTTTTCGGATAAACCCGTTCCCAAGTCGGTCATTGAACATATTCTGCTCACGGCTTCTACGGCTCCATCGGGGGCGCATAAGCAACCCTGGACGTTTTGTGTTATTTCTTCGCCCGAGATGAAAAAGCAAATCCGTGAGGCGGCCGAAGAGGAAGAGCGTAAGAATTACAAAAGTCGAATGAATGACGAGTGGCTCGAAGACCTCCGCCCGATGGCAACTAACTGGCAAAAGCCGTTTCTGGAAAGTGTTCCGTATCTGATTGTCGTTTTTCGTCGAAACTTCGAGATGGAAGGCACCCAGCGATATAATAATTACTATGTCAGCGAGTCGGTGGGGCTGGCTTGTGGGATGCTGTTGATGGCCATTCATCGTGCGGGACTTGCTACGGTTACGCACACGCCAAGCCCGATGGGTTTTTTGGCAAAAATCCTAGATCGACCGAGCAACGAAAAGCCATTTTTATTACTTCCCGTGGGCTATCCCGCCGAAGAAGTCTATGTTCCTCAGCTTGAGCGCAAACCCTTGGAAAAAATTGCGGTTTTCTACGAATGATTGGTATTTTTGATTCAGGCGTGGGTGGTTTATCGGTCTGGCGCGAGATTCGTGACCTGCTACCCAAACAAAATAGCTGTTATGTCGCTGATGAAGCCTACTGTCCGTATGGCGAAAAGACCGTGGAAGAGGTTCAAGTACGTAGCTTCAAAATCGCAACATTTTTGATCCAGCAAGGCGCAAACATGATTGTCGTTGCCTGTAATACAGCTACCGCTGCCGCCATCAAAAAGCTTCGTGAGGCATATCCAACTGTTCCTATTGTGGGAATGGAACCTGCTGTCAAGCCCGCTGCCCTCCAGACAAAAACGCAGCAGATTGGACTTCTTGCCACAGCGGGAACCCTTCAGGGGCGACTTTTTCAAGAGACACGCGACCGCTTCACGACAGGCATCACCCTTCATGCACAAGTAGGACACGGGCTGGTAGAGCTAGTCGAGTCTGGAAAAGCGGAGTCTCCCGAAGCGGAAGCCCTTCTCCGTACTTATCTAAACCCAATGGTAAGAGCCAACATTGACCATTTGGTACTTGGCTGTACGCATTACCCGTTTTTGGAAGTCAGCATTCGGAAGACCTTACCTCCAAACGTTGTTATTTTAAACCCTGCCCGTGCCGTAGCCCGACAAGTTATGAGGCGACTCCAGGAGGCAGTGTCGTCAAAAGGTATCCCGAAAGACGTTTTTTTTACCACAGGAAAATCCGACAATTTGCAGGCTATGCTCTCAAGAATGAACGCCAAAAGCGAGGTGCAGCGAATCCATTTGAGAACGACCGCGTGAGGCAGTCTTGGGGCTGATGAAAAAGTAGAACACAACTTGCGCTAAAGTGAATTTTCTGCGCATTATTACAGGTTTCGCGATTTATCCTGAGTTACAGGATACATGGGAATATCAGGTAATATATGGAATAGATGTGAATGAAATGTTATATTTTGCGTTACCCGTATTTATAGACGCTTTTTTTTAACGTTTATAAAGTTTGCACTTTAGAATGCCTCCGTGAATTTATTTTTAGTATTCTAAGGCTTTAGAATGATTCTGTAGATTTATTTTATTATTAACCTAAGATACTAGAATAGCTCCGTAGATTTATTTTCACTATTCTAAAGCCTTATACTATTATTATTATCAAAAGCATA
>CAZNAK010000515.1:0-2149 GCA_964570645.1 uncultured Cytophagales bacterium
TTTATGGGTTCTGTTCGCTTGATCGATTAGGGGAAGAGGGTGAACTAGCTAAATGTGAAGATTAACTAGAAACGCCTCTCTTTAATCCCTATCTTTGCCTTCCATTTTATCTGATTATGCAACAAAGTATTTGGGCTTTTTGGGATGCTGAGGGGCTACCTCAGTTGCTAGCCGCCGAGAAATTGGTGAGCTTTGATCGCTTTTGGCTGGTTTATACCCATAAAAATCCCCTGCCATTTTGCGATGAAAGGCAGAAAGACTTCTTGGAACGCGCGCGGATTTATTCTAATGTGGAAGATATTCGGACGGTATTAGCCTTTTTGGTCGGTGAGGCACACAAAGAGGCAGGGCGCGAAGTGGACTTTCAGGTTTTTTCGACAGATAAAAAGCTAAAACCCCTCATTAAACATCTCAATACTGTCGGAAGAGGTTGCCAGCGAATCGTTCCTGAGGTGCATACGCCACCCATTGATACGCAATTAGCAAAAGTTCTCCAGACATTAGAGAAACGTCCCGTGGATTTGAGACCCAAAACAGAGGACGCACTTCTTAATTTTTTGGAGAATATATTACCGCCTAATGCTTCTGTTGCCCGCGTCTGGGAGGAGTTACAAGCGCGTGAGCTGATGGAAAAAACCGAAAATTCGGATCAGGTTGTTTGTATCAACGAGCAACTTGGTTGGACAACCTTTTTATTGCTCGAAAACCTTCGAGGGATGCCCTTGTCTAAGCGTCCTGCGCGCTACAATCGTTTGGTAAATCACATCAAGACATTTTTTACACGACAGGTTAACCCACACTTACTCATCGAGCAGTTGCGTCACGAAAACTTTGTGAGCACACCTCGTCATAATCACGTCATTTATCACTTTTAATCATGTTTGTAGAACCCCTCCTTAACCGTCGTTTTTTTGATCAATCGCAAGGTTGGATTGAAGTAATCTGTGGGTCTATGTTTTCGGGCAAAACGGAGGAACTCATTCGACGTGTGAATCGGGTTTTAATTGCGGGACAGTCAGTACAAATATTCAAACCTGCCATTGATATGCGTTACGACGAGCAGCACGTCGTTTCGCACAATCGAAACCAAGTGGAGTCTGTTCCAGTCAGGCACTCTTCTGAGATTCTTCCCTTAATTGAAGATGCTTTGACGGTTGCCATTGATGAGGCACAATTCTTTGACGATGGACTCCCGCAGATTTGTGATCAGTTAGCCAATCAAGGGCTACGTGTAATTGTGGCGGGGCTTGATAAAGATTACCTCGGAAATCCTTTTTCGCCGATGCCCTATCTCATGAGCATTGCCGAATTTGTAACTAAGGTTCATGCCATTTGTGTACGCTGCGGCAGTATCGCTAGCTTTTCGCACCGTACTACGGTTTCCGAGGCGCAGGTATTAATCGGAGAAACGGAAAGTTATGAGCCGCTTTGTCGGCAGTGTTATCAAGATATTCAGAAAGGATGAGCGTTTGCTTGGTAGCTCTTGCTGAATAATTCGCACACATAACTGACTTTATCACCAGCTGCTTTATGAATAGAAAATACGTCTAAAACATCTTAATTTTGCTTTATAAAAAGCTGTTAATCGGAAGGCTTTGATACTTTTTTATATATGGACAACTTTTTTAATAAACTTTTTAGTCCCAAAGGATTTCCCGCACGCTGGTACTGCGGAGAATGGAGTGACTTTCATGGTTGGATGTACATCTTTGCGGACCTCAGCGTTTTTCTGGCTTACTTGTTCATTACTGCGTTACTTTTAAGCGTGCAGACCTAAAGTTCCGTGGCATTTTTTACCTTTTTACAGCTTTTATCTGGCTTTGTGGACTGACACACCTCCTTCTCGAAGCCCTAAAATTGTCATTCGTATCGTACCTTTGAGGAAGAAGGTAAAGTAGTGCTTACTTGCGCCGACAATGGTATGGGTATGAACTTAGATGCCTACGGCGATAAAATATTTAGACTACATAAGACTTTCCACGGTAATCCTGAGGCACGTGGTATAGGGCTTTTCATGACCAAAAAACAAATTGAAGCCATGGGAGGTTTTATAGATGTTGAAAGTCGTGTTAACTTTGGTTCAACTTTTAAGGTGTGGTTGCATGAATGATCCAAAAACATTTCTAATAGTAGACGATGATGAAATCTT
>CAZNAK010000516.1:0-2147 GCA_964570645.1 uncultured Cytophagales bacterium
ATTACGGCCATTTCCAATGGCGCAAATATCACCGACGGGCTAGACGGACTGGCAGCGAGCACCTCGGGGGTAATCGCGCTGGTGCTGGCGGTGCTGGCTTACGTCTCGGGTAACTTGATTTTTGCTGACTATCTCAACATTATGTACATTCCGAATACAGGCGAGGTGGTGATTTTTTGTCTGGCATTGTTGGGGGCATGTATTGGCTTCTTGTGGTACAATACCTTTCCCGCTCAGGTATTTATGGGAGATACGGGGAGTCTTTCGTTAGGAGCAATCATTGCAGCGCTGGCGATTATCCTTCGCAAAGAGCTTTTGATCCCTATTCTTTGTGGGATTTTTATCATAGAAAACCTTTCGGTTATCATTCAAGTCAGCTATTTCAAATATACCAAACGCAAATACGGCGAAGGACGGCGTATTTTCAAAATGGCCCCCTTGCACCACCACTACCAAAAGCTCGGCTTACATGAATCAAAAATTGTAAGCCGCTTCCTGATTGTTGGGATTTTGTTGGCCGTGATTACCTTGGTTACTTTGAAAGTGCGGTAGGGTACTTATCCATAAAAAGTTGCTTCACACCCCCACCCCCCTCAACAACCTCTCCCGAAACTGCTGTTCATCTTTTTCATTCTGGCTTTTGGGAGAACTCGGCATATCAATAACCCGTTCGGGAATACCTTTAGCGTCACACACCAAAAAATCTGCGCAACAGCGGTAAAAATACCCTTCGTGCCAGTCTGCCGTAAAGTATTGCTCTGCCACCTCAAGGGGGATAAACACCGAAAATGCCACCGATGGATAAACAAAATAATGCTCTTGCCGCAACTCTTTGTAACGTGCTAGTGCCTCGGAAGAGGAAAAAATAGATTGAAGTAAAGAGTCACTTTTTTGAGGCTTTTCGCTGGATTTCGCCTTATGCCGCTGGTCCATCACCTGCTGGCACTCGTTGCAAAAATGCTGCACCTCACCGTTCCACAATTTCCATTTTTGAGAGCGCACCACATCATAAAAGTCTGCCCGACGTTTGAGGTATTGCGTAGGTGTTCCGCATAGCGCACAACGCGTCTGACGAATGTAGGCTTCGGCACTATCGTGTACGTACCGCAAAAGCTTAGCTGGGCGGATGTTGTAGCGAAGAGCTAGTTCGGCAACCTTATAAGTAAACTTATTTCGTTTGTCCGTCTGCCAGTAAAGCCGCGCCATCTCCCGAAAGTAGTCATCCTCGCTGAGGTAATGTAGAGCGATTAGGTTCATATGAAAGTAAACGTAGTTTCAGGAAAAGGTGTTTTGATTTCGATTAGCTGATAAAAACGTATCTTTATTTGATGGCAAAAAAACTCATCCGTTTCGAGGTCGTCCGGCTAACTAAACTACCCTTGGAAGAAGTCGAGAAGATTATTGAGGGCTTTAGCTAGGGCCTATCCCTCCATCTCTCAACTGAATCACACGATCAACTATACCATGGCTTTTCACTAAAGGATCATGCGAAGTAAGAACGATTGTTTTTCCAGCCTGTTTTTGCGCTTCAAAGAGTGCTAAAATATTTTTTGCGTTTTCGGAGTCAAGGTGTGCTGTTGGCTCGTCGGCAAAAAGTAAGTTGGGGTTACTTACCAACGCCCGCGCAATGGCCACACGCTGCTGCTCTCCGCCCGAAAGTAAGTCAATTTTGAAACTTAGTCGGTGCGAAATACTGGCTTGCTCGGCGGCGAGTTCGGCTTTTTGCTGCATAGACTTTGGACGCTCTCCACGGGGAAGCAAAGGTAGCATCAAGTTCTCTAACACCGAAAGCCCTGAGACGAGGTTGAAATGCTGAAATACAATACCGATATGCTGTTGACGGAATTGTGTCAGAAATCGCTCTGACCACCGCGAGACATTTTCACCCAAGCAAAAGTACGCGCCTGAGGTCGGACGTGCCAAACAACTCAATAGGGTCAACAAGGTCGTTTTTCCCGAACCCGACGCACCACTTAGGAGTATGCACTCGCCCCGTTTTACGCTCAAATTGATGTCCTGAATGGCGGCAAACTCATTGGGTCTTCCCACAAAGTATTTTTGCGTTAAGCTTTCTGTACGAATTGAAAAATCGTGCTGGCTCATCTTTTCCAGATCAAATACCCAGTCAAAGCAGCAAAAAGTAGCAA
>CAZNAK010000517.1:0-2140 GCA_964570645.1 uncultured Cytophagales bacterium
CTGCCTGACGAGCCCGAACTCGACCGTGTACCAATAGACACGGGAGAGCATCTCAACCGCCCACTCATTCTCGATATGCTTGAGCGCAATTCCTGCAAGCCCCGATAAAAAGTCACAAAATGGCTGGTTTGTAAGAAGCGGGACATGGCCATAAATATCGTGGAACATGTCAGGCTCTTCAAGATAGTCTAACTCCTCCAAGCGACGTAACCACGTAGAAGCAGGAAATTTGCAGTTATGGAGGTATTCAAAAAACGGCTTATTGTCAATCAAGCCAGGTACAACCACAACCTCCCAACCCGTGATGCTGCTGAGCTTTTCGTTCATCTCTGTATAACGCGGAATGCGATCAGCCACAAAGTCAATCTTCTTTATTCCGCTCAAAAACTCCTCAGCGGCGCGTCCAGGCAATACTTCGGACTGACGGTTGTAAAGAAGTTCCCAGACTTTAAAATTTTCTTCTGAGTAACGACTGTAATCTTGCTTTAACATAGTGATTTTAGTTTTGTGTGTGATATAAAAACGAAATGTTAGAGTGGAGCGTTTGGCAAAATAGTTACTTCCATACCCGAAAGTCGATTACCTACATAAGCTCGAAACTCCTTTCGTCCTAGCTGTTTGATTCTTAAGTAGCTTTTGCGCGAGCTATCGTAATACTCCCAAATTTTTACGCCATTCGCGGTGGGCATATCCTGTTCAAGATCAAAAAAGTACCCATCTTTTTCGTTTTCTCGGTAATAGCTTACCCCCTCCCATTCTAAGATATTAAATGGACGCTGTCGCCCTAATATTTCTTCTTCTAGCCCTTCATGGATAGAATAAACGCTTACCATTTTAACCAAAAGGTTCTTCCATTGCCCTTTTTCGTGTCTAACAAAAAGAAACTTTGCCGTATCCGACTCGTCAATGAGCTTAAACTCCTTTTCGCTGTTTTCGTCGTTCCAGTCGTATTGCCCTTCATAAACAACCTGAAGGCTTTCTTCCTCACCGTCCAGAATTAGGTAATCCCCTTTGGTGAGTTGGGAAGTTGTAGGCTCACCAAACGCGGTTTTACTAACCAGATGCGAAAGGTCTCTGGGGTGTGAAGGCGTGGTAATCGTCATTCTGGGGTTGTTGGCTACCTTGAACTGTTTCATCGTATTGTTACGACTACGGCGGTACTTGAGTAAGACGTTTTTGAGGATGTTTCTGGCAACTTTCTTATTGTGGTTTTTTACTAAGCCAGGGATTCGGAAGAAATCTACTACCCACCAGACCCATCCTACACCCACAAAAAGCAGCAGCCAAGCAATGACCTGTATGACCCACTTATCGACGTACCCATACCGGAGAGCAAAAAAGAAGTGCAAAACGTAGGCTGCCACCTCAGAGCGCGATCGACGTGTATATTCTTCGTAAAATTCTAGTTGTGCCTCAGCGGGCAGGTCAGCTAGTCGATCTACTACCGAAAGCGGTAGCTCATTATGAAAATGACGGTATTTTTCTAGTATTGCTAGGGTTCCCATGTAAAGTTTTTTCTGCTGGTAAGTTTGCAGTAAGATCAGAATACAGGATTCTTAATTCTTTATTATACGCAGTTAGCTCGTAAAATGTTAGTGAAGATGTGTAATTTTGACGTTTTACAAAGATAGTAAAAAAGAAATGGCACGCATTTTAGTTACGGGAACAGCTGGATTTATTGGTTTTCACTTAGTTACACGTCTGATTGCGGAAGATGAAGAGATTTTGGGTATTGATAACATCAATGACTATTACGACCCTGAATTGAAACTAAACCGCCTTAAAAAACACGGTATTTTGTCTCCTGACACACAGAAGATCACGAAAAGTAGTAAATATGATAATTATCAGTTCGCCCGTATTGAGCTAGAAGATGAAGAGAAGCTCATGCAGGTATTTAAGGACTGGAAACCCGAAATTGTCGTGAACTTAGCCGCTCAGGCGGGGGTTCGTTACAGCCTAGAAAATCCACAGGCTTACATAAAAAGCAATATTACTGGCTTTACCAACATCCTAGAATGCTGCCGTCGTTATCAGGTAAAGCACCTTGTTTATGCTAGCAGCTCAAGCGTGTATGGGCTAAATACAAAAGTGCCGTTTTCGACGGCGCACAATGTAGATCACCCCATCTCGCTTTATG
>CAZNAK010000518.1:0-2124 GCA_964570645.1 uncultured Cytophagales bacterium
GTGCAACCGTGTATGAGGGGAGAATATACGATGTAGGAATGTCCAACCACCCAGCCTACGTCAGAAGCTGCCCAGAAAACTTCTCCGGGGTTCATGCCATAGACGTTTTGAAGCGTGTAGCGCATTGCCACTGCGTGTCCGCCATTATCTCTTACGACCCCTTTGGGCTTACCCGTAGTTCCTGAGGTATAAATAATGTATAGCGGGTCAGTAGCTTTTACGGGCACACAGTCGGCAGGCTTGGCCGTTTTGATTAGTTCGTTCCAGTCGAGGTCAAATCCCGACTTCATCGCTGCCTTTGCCATTGGACGCTGAAAAATAATCGCGTGTTCGGGCTTATGTGTCGCCTCTTCAATGGCTTCATTAACGAGGGATTTGTATTCGATGATTTTGGAAAACTCAATGCCACAAGAAGCCGAAATGATGAGTTTAGGTTTTGCGTCGTCGATCCGAATGGCGAGTTCATGCGGGGCAAATCCACCAAAAACGACAGAATGGATTGCGCCCAACCTGGCACAAGCTAACATTGCCACTGCGGTTTCGGGAATCATGGGCATATAAATAACGACAGTATCCCCTTTTTCTACGCCTTTTTCTTTTAGTGCGCCCGCAAAGACTGCCACGCGGTCACGAAGCTGTGTGTAGGTGATGGTTTCTTTTGTCTCCGAGACGGGTGAGTCGTAAATGACGGCAGCTTGCTCACCTCTTCCCTGTTCAATGTGATAATCCAAGGCAAGGTAAGCTGTGTTTAGCTCCCCATCGGCATACCAAGTGCCGTAGCCGTGTTTATCAGTTTGTAGTATTTTGGTAGGTGGTTTGTGCCATGCTATATTTTCGGCTTGTCTTTTCCAGAATACCTCTGGATTTTGAAGGCTTTGCGTGTACTCGTTCTGGTAGGTGGTTTGTTTGTTCACAGGAATATTTTTTCTTTTCACCAAAGTAAACGTTGCTATGTTAAAACCCTTTGAAACTATATCAAATTAGCGTAAAATATACTTCTTGGTATCGTCTCAGCGAATTAATAAACCTGACATAAGCAAACAACCTACCCCAAAACTGGAATAGGCTGTCTTTTTATGACTCAAATTTTCTATTGCAAAAAGTTTTACATCTGCATCATCACTTGTAATCGTGATGGTAGCCGAGGCGGAACCTACTACGATCGGGCTATATGTGACCTGAAAGGCGTTTGAACTACCCGCAGCGACTATTAAATTACTTGAGCTAATTGTGAACAAAGGGGCGCTTGAGCTAATGCTTGAAACGGTTAACGGTGCATTACCTGTATTCGAGATAGTGTAAGAAAGTACTCCACTTGTTTCTGTGGCAAGGACTCCAAGCCTGTGTTTTCTTTCCTAAAAACTTCTTAAAAAAGTAACTCGCAGTCAACTAAACGTATTCTTTACGGTATTTTTGGTTGACAAAATTAACGCAAAACATGAAAAAAGCCATTACACTACTGCTAATGCTGTTAGCTCTTTCTTTGAGTCAGGGTACGTTTGCCCAGAAAAAAAAGAAGGGTAAAAAGAAAAAGGGGGATACTGAGCTGCCCATGAAAAAGAAAAAGTCGAAGTCAGACTCTAAAGTAAAACCTTACGATGAGGTAGTCACAGAAAAGGCGGAGTCAGACGAAGGACTTTTTACGGTACACAAAGTAGGAGATAAGCACTACTTTGAGCTTCCGAAAGATGTGCTAGAAAAGGAAATTTTGGTTGTCAGCCGCATCTCGGGGACGGTAAAAGGCTTCAACTTCGGAGGGGCAGGGATGAAATCACGCCCTCAACAGGTGATCCGTTTCCAAAAACACGACGAAAAAATACTGCTTCGCTCGGTATCTTATGAAAACGTCGCTGATCCTGACCTCCCCATCAGCTTGTCGGTAGAAAAAAATAACTTTGAGCCGATTGTGATGACCTTTGACATCGCGGCATTTACTGAGGACTCGTCTGCTTATGTATTTGAAGTAAGTGAACTGTTTACGACTGACGTAAATATGATCGGTGCACTCTCGCAAGGACAACGCCGTAACTTCAAGATCAAGCGACTTGACAAGAGCCGTAGCATGATCATGGGCATGAAGAGCTACCCGCAGAACGTCGAAGTCCGTCATATTTTAACTTACGA
>CAZNAK010000519.1:0-2122 GCA_964570645.1 uncultured Cytophagales bacterium
TATCTTCCCCGAAATGGCGGCTTTACAGGGTATAGATGTGATTGATGGCAAAGCACATAAAGATAATTTTTACCATACACTAAAGGTACTGGATAACGTCTCGGAAGTTTCGGACAACCTCTGGCTGCGCTGGGCTGCTATTCTGCACGATATTGCCAAGCCTCCCACCAAGCGGTTTCATCCCAAAATTGGATGGACGTTTCACGGACACGAGGATCGAGGCGCACGCATGACACCCAAAATATTCCGCCGCATGAAGCTGCCAATGGGCGAAGAACGGCGTTATGTGCAAAAGCTAGTGCGGCTACATTTGCGCCCGATTGCGTTGGTAAAAAAAGAAGTAACGGACTCTGCAATAAGGCGTTTACTTTTTGAGGCAGGCGACGAAGTAGATGACCTGATGAAACTTTGTCGTGCCGACATTACCTCTAAAGATCATAATCGGGTAAAACGATATTTAGCAAACTTTGATCGCGTAGAGCAAAAAATGATTGAAGTAGAAGCCAAAGACCGTGTGCGTAACTTTCAGTCTATCATCACGGGAGAAGTTATCATGCAGACGTTTGGCTTAAGGCCCTCTCGTGCCATCGGGGACCTGAAAGTAAAAATACGCGAGGCGATTTTAGACGGTAAAATCTCGAATACTTATTTGGAAGCCTATCCGTTTTTACTAGAACTTGGGAAAACCGAAGGCTACGCCTTAGCAAAGGCCTTGAGCGAGACCGAAGTACAAGCGATCCTAGAAGACAAAAAAGAGTCATGAACAAATTTGCACCCATCGCCCTGATCGTGTACGCACGTCCCGAACATACCCGAAGAACGCTGGAAAGCCTAAAAAATAATACCCTCGCCGACCAATCGGAGTTGTATGTTTTTGCCGACGGCCCCAAAGCAGATGCCGCCGAAAAAACGCGAGAAGATATTGCGGAAGTTCGACGTATTATCCGTGAGATTGGCTGGTCAAGTCCAATTCACTTTTATGAGCAAGAGAAAAATCGCGGACTCGATAATTCTATCATTCATGCCGTGACTATGCTAACCGAAAAGTACGGACGCGTCATTGTGGTGGAAGATGATTTAGTACTTGGAAAAGGATTTTTGGAATATATCAACAAAGGATTGAATCTGTACGAAGAAGCCTCTAATGTCTTTGGCATATCGGGATATGCAAGCCCTACGAGGCAGCAAATGCCTCACTCCTACTTTCTGCCTGTTTTTAGTTCTTGGGGCTGGGGAACTTGGAAACGCGCCTGGGACACTTTCAAACACGACCCTAAATCGCTGTACGACTCTATTATGAGCTTACCCCAGCAAGAGCAGGTGCGTTTTGACTTCGGAAAAATGCCGAATCGTGGGATGCTGCAAAATATCATTACGAAGGGAAAAACCACCTGTTGGGACATTTGCACCAGCGCAACCATGTTTTTAAAGGACATGATCTTTCTTTATCCTGGACAGTCTTTGGTGCAAAACATCGGCTATGACGGAACAGGCCATAACTGCACCGCGCAAGAGGATTTTTACTCCAGTGTGCGCGCCTCTGATTTTCAGGAGATTGAAAAAATTGAACCCAAACTCCACAAAAAATGGACAAGAGCGGTGGCGCGCGCCCGTCAGTCAAATCATAAACCAACCCTTGAGACACGCATAGCGCGTCGTGTGAAGCGTATTTTATCCTTATGAGAAACCTGATCAAGCGGGGACTAGCCTCAGTGTTTCGCCGGCGGCGCGTTCAACTGATTCCACAACAAGCACTTTTAAAAGAGCGGCTTATGCTTGGAAAGCTGCTTTCAGAGCAACAGCGATTACTTCCTGCTCCAAACTGCATCAGCGATCTGGAGTTCAGCGTTTTCTCGCAGTGGGGAGATGATGGCATCATCCAGTACTTGATCCGCAAGTTAGAGATTCCACAAAAAACATTCATAGAGTTTGGGGTTGAGAACTACCAAGAGGCCACCACCCGTTTCTTGCTTCAAAATAATAACTGGCGCGGGCTTATCTTCGATGGTAGTCAAGAGAATATTGACTTTGTTCGCGCGCAAAGTTACTTCACATCTTTTGGGCTTACGGCGGAACAACTTTTTGTGACTCGCCAGAACATTAACCAAGCTATAAAAACGGC
>CAZNAK010000520.1:0-2112 GCA_964570645.1 uncultured Cytophagales bacterium
GTATCTGATTCGGAGTGCGGAGTAAAGCTAGATTTTTTTAAGTTAGTGTAAAGATTGCCTCAGGGGTTTCTGAACTCTTGGGGTGATTTTTTTGGAATGGACATCAAAAATCACTTTCTTTCTAGGAATTGCAATTTCTGATAAAAGTGAGCTATCCTAAACTAATTCAAGAGCTTTTCGAGACGCTACCTTCTCTGCCCTTTGAGAAAGATAATAATGGCTACCTTCTCAAAGGTGATATTAGTGGTGTGCAGGATTTTATTTTTGACGCACAGACCTCAGCGGCTGCTAAGACCCTCAAAGCGAAGTCGTTTTACATTCAAGTCCTGACTGAGTTGAGCCTGAAGTATATTTTGAGCGCTTGGAGTCTGAAGGAAGAGAATGTCATCTTTAGTGGTGGCGCGGTGTTTTATCTGTGGGTTCCCGAGGAAAAGGATTTGAAAGCTGTCCAAAATGACATTACAACTATTTTACTTGAAGTTAAGTACCGTCCTTTTGTGAATTTGGGGATGGTGGCACTCAAAGACCACCCCGACATAGGAAAGGCTTGGGAAGCCCTCAACGATCAAGTACGCAGGAACGGAACACAAGCACTCTCCACTGCTGCTGCATTTGAGCCCTTCGAGCGTACGGAAAATATCAATAAACCGTGGAAAGAGCTTACTGAGCAGTTTGCTAAGCAATACACGGATATTAAAGATACGAGTGAGTTCGAGGCTGAGTTCACGGGCTTCAATTTTGGCAAGTTTTCTCTTCGAGAAGCTGCTATTCTAATCGAACATACTGTGCTTAATAAACTTCCGCTCTGGACAAAAAGGTTGCTTGGAAGAGATTTTTACAAAAATATGCTCGCTGAATTGGAGCAAAAGGCAAACGAGGTTTCCCATAACAAAGACGGCTATATTGCGCCCAAAGAAAACAACATCATAGATTTCTTTTCGCTTTCCCGCTTTGCCAAACGGCGCACGGGTACGCAAAAACTTGCCGTCCTCAAGCTCGATATTGATAACTTGGGTAGCTATTTTGCCACGCAAGGCGACCGCAAGGCTACTCGGCAACTCTCAGCCGCCTTTCATTGGTTTTTCCAGACCCGACTGTATGAGCTTTTGGATGAACCCGTAGGTACAGATGGAGAACATTACCAAGAAAATCTTTATATCATCTTTTCGGGGGGCGACGATGGTTTTCTGGTGGGGGCTTGGGATGCGGTTTTTGATTTTTCGTCCCGTTTACAGCATGAGTTCAGCGCATTTCAAGAGGCCTTACGACAAGAGGTCGATATGGGAGAATTTGGCAAAAAGCCTATTACACTTTCGGCAGGCTTGGTCTTGATTGACGAACATTTTCCCGTACTACGCTTTGGAGAAATTGCCGAAGAGGCTCTCCATACAGCAAAAAGCCGCAAGGGAAAAAACAGCATCACCGTCTTTGGTGAAGCCATCGGCTGGGAGGATTTTGATCGCGTGATTACGTTTAAAGATCACTTCGTCAAGCTCCTTCAGGATGGAGAAAGTCGAAGTATTTTGCATCAATTTAAGCGGAGCGCACGCGGATACGACAGCCTCCAACAAAAAGCCGAAAAAGGCGAAATTCATCCTTCGGAAATTTGGCGTTTTCAGTATTTTCTGGGCAGAAAAACAGGACTAAGCAAGGAAGGCCGCATCTATGTAGAGCAGAACCTTTTGCAAGCCTACCAAAGCTGCCTCCTTAATGCCATTACCCAAAAAAAGCTCACCGATGCTGCTATCTTTCCGATAGCGGCGCGCTGGGCAGAGTTTGAAACACGGAATTTGACTAAAAACAAGAAAAAAGCATGAGCAAAAAAGAAACCTCTGAAAAGTTCTTCAAAAGCAAGGGTGTCCATAGTATGGAACACTTAATGGAGTTGTCCCCAGGAAGCAAAAACAACTTAAACAATGTTATGAATGCCATTAGCGAGTGGGTAAAAGAATATGGAAAGGATTTAAGTACGAGTCAGTTACGGAACGTTTACCACAAACTAAAAAGCGATAAAAACTATAAAACGCATTCAGGTTTAGCCCTGTTTCGCCCCAAACTTGCCTACACTATAGCGCGACAAAAAAATGAAAATGAAAAGGCGAAAGATATGCT
>CAZNAK010000521.1:0-2109 GCA_964570645.1 uncultured Cytophagales bacterium
CCAGAAATATTTCGATCCCGAAAAAATTGCTGCCGAGAAAGTTATCGACAAAGAGCGTGAACTTGTTGCCGCCGCTCTGGTTGCGCACTTGCTGCAAGGTCAGAAGCAGGAGAAGCAACAACAAAACAGTTCTACCGCGAAGTCAGGCTCAAAAAAAGCATGGCACAAACGCAGAGTCTTGTAAATGAGCGCGCAATTACCGCATCGGGTCTGGTTGGACAAAGAAAAATACGAACTCTCGGGAAGTAACACCGCCCTCCCTTTTGACCCGAAGGAATACAACTTAAGCCCTACTGCGCCACATCCAAAATGTTGGCGTGGTTACGTTTGCCAGTTTCGCGTGAAAGAAGGCATCCTACTTCTGGATCGCCTTGAAGTGCATGACGTACAAAAAGGCATCAAGCGGCGTGATCAGGCAATTAACGGAAAGAAACCCTCAAAAAACTCAAAGCGCGTATTTCGTTTTTTGAGCAAATGGGGAGCTATTTATTTTAACAAAACCTACCGAAAGGTAGAGCTACCCCTGTCTTTTTCGGGTGAGTGGCTCTTAACACAGGGAGGCATCTTAGACAAGCCTCAAAATTATGCCTGGCATCCGGCATGGCGCTACCAAGAAGTACACTTGCTAAAGTTTGAGGCGGGAAAGCTGGTCTTTCATCGGGATTTAGGCGATTTGATGGCAGAGATCCGAAACGGAGTCGAACGCTTGGCAAGTCAGGGAAAAGACTTTTCGCAGGTCCACGAATGGGTTAAGGAGCAGTTTGACGGCGAGCAATTTGAAAAGCTAACACTTTAAAAAAAACAACCTTGATCAAGCGACTACTGACAGCGTTCTTAGTCGCTTCTAACGCTACTTTCCCGTACTTAAAAAGCCGAAATTCTTATTTTTTTGGAAACGGTAATTTGTCCGTACCTTCGTAACCTAAACACGAAATGACTATGAATATCGCACTTTCGCAGCGCGTCGCAACGATGGAAGAATCTCAAACCATCGCGATGGCACAAAAGTCCAGAGAGCTTAAAGCTAAGGGCATCGAAATCATTAACCTCAACCTCGGTGAGCCTGACTTTCCTACTCCCAAGCACATCCAAGAGGCCGCTAAACAGGCTGTTGACGATGGCTACTTTTTTTACACGCCTGTCCCTGGATTACCCGAATTGCGTGAGGCTATTGCCGAAAA
Organism: uncultured Cytophagales bacterium; assembly: GCA_964570645.1. Taxonomy (GTDB): domain Bacteria; phylum Bacteroidota; class Bacteroidia; order Cytophagales; family Bernardetiaceae; genus DAISIL01. The sequence goes on from CAZNAK010000521.1 coordinate 1,182, forward strand.
GTTTCGCACCCAAAATAACCTGCACTGGAATGCCGAGAATATTGTTGTCTCTACGGGCGCGAAGCAGTCAATTGCCAATGTGTTGCTTTCGCTGGTGGACAAAGGCGATGAAGTGGTTATCTTGGCTCCTTACTGGGTCTCTTACGCAGGTATTGTAGGGCTAGCGGGCGGAAAGTGTGTTTTTGTCGATGGTAAGCTCGAAAACGACTACAAACCTACGGCAGACCAAATTCGGGCGGCGATTACGCCAAGAACAAAGGCAGTCATTTTTTCTTCGCCCTGTAACCCCACAGGTGCCGTATTTACTGGGCCAGAGTTGGCTGCTATCGCGAAGGTTATCGAAGACCATCCGGACCTCCATGCCATTGCAGATGAAATCTACGAACATATCAACTTTACGAATGAGCCACTCAAAAGCCTGGGTTCGTTTGAAAGCATCCAAAACCGTGTCATTACCGTAAATGGGGTCTCGAAGGGCTTTGCTATGACAGGTTGGCGGATTGGCTACATTGGCGCACCTAAGTGGCTGGCAAGTGCATGTAATAAAATTCAGGGGCAAGTAACGTCGGGGGCAACAGCGGTTTCGCAGCGTGCCGCTTTGGCAGCCGTTTCGGGAACACTTGCGCCTTCTTTGGAGATGAGAGACGCGTACCGAAGACGGCGCGACCTCATCAAAGCACGACTTGATGAAATTCCAAATATCAAGACTAACCTTCCGCAAGGCGCATTCTATATTTTTCCGGATGTCAGTGCTTACTTTGGAAAGAAGTTCGGAGATACGGAGATGCAAACCTCAACCGATTTGGCTATGTATCTGCTTAACGAAGGGCACGTTTCCTTTGTCATGGGGGATGCTTTTGGTGCCCCCAACTGTTTGCGTATCTCGTATGCCGCATCCGACGAGACCATCCGGGAGGGTATCCGACGT
>CAZNAK010000522.1:0-2101 GCA_964570645.1 uncultured Cytophagales bacterium
AGTTGGTCGAAAAATGGGTTCAATATCTGGTAGCTCGTGACGATAAACGCCGATTCCGCGTAAGAACCACCGATGCGGAATTTTCCACCAGCGAGTCTGTTGATTTTGAGGTGGATACTTACAACGAAATTTACGAGCCGATCATAGGACGGACCATAGATCTTCGCATTAAGAACGAAGCTGGGGAAGTGCGCCCATACACCTTTGTAAACGCTACACCAAACTTTCAGTACAGCCTACGTGGTCTTCCAGAGGGCGTTTATTCCTACGAAGCTCGTACCCAGCTCGGTGGCGAAATACAAACAAGTACTGGGCAGTTTAGCGTTCGAGCATTGCAGCTAGAGGCACTCAACACCACGGCAGACTTCTCGTTATTACGCGAGCTAGCAAAAAATAATGAAGGGACGTTTTTTGACGCAAGCCAGACCAACGTATTGTTGGACTCTTTGACAAGTCAACCGGCGTTTCAGCGAATTTATCAGCGTGAAGAAAAGTCTGAAGCCCTGAATTTTTGGTGGCTACTTGGTCTAATTGTATGTCTAGCGTCCCTAGAGTGGTTTTTCCGTAAGGTCAAGGGCGGGTACTAAAACACAAAACTATGAAGAGAAATAGAGCAATTTACGGTGTAATTATAGGCTTATTTAGTTTTTCTGTAGAATTGTTTCCTTATATTTTTGGACTAGATGCGATGATAAATATTGCATGGGTGTCTGTCTTGATTACAGTATTCACTGTTGCCTTAGTCATCTATCTTGGTGTGCGATTACGCAAACAAAATGGGGGTTATTTTACGTTCAACGAGGCGTACCAAAATTTGATGGTCATGGCAGCCATTGCCGTTGGGGTCTCGGCTATATTTGCGGTACTCCTTTATCAGGTCATTGACCCTGATTTAGGACCTGCCATCGTCAGGGCTATGACTAACCACCCTACCAATGGCGTCACGCAAGAGCAGATCAACAGGACGTTAGCTATGCTGGTTTACTCCAATCCTGCTTCTTTTGTGCGTGTTTTACTCTCAGGGCTTTCCGAGCTGGCGGGAGCCGCACTAATGAATATCATAATCGCCGTCATTATGAAGGAAGAGCCTAAGCGGGTAAGGTGATTTTAATCAAAACGTATCGCCTCCGATGGCTTAATCCGCATAACCGTTTGTACGGGAATAAAAATAACAAGCAGCACAAGCCCAATGACGATAAAGTTAACCTTCAGGAAGTGTTCCCAAGGCCAAGCAACGGGTACGGTGGTCATGTAATAGTTGATAGGGTCAAGCGGAATGAGTTCAAAATAATATTGCAGAGCACAAAACCCCAAGCCCAGCACGTTGCCTAACACAACTCCAGTAATAATAAGCCGCAGAGCACGATAAAAAAAGATTTGTTGAATCTGCCGATGATCAGCCCCCAATGCCTTCAGTGTACCAATCATTTCGGTACGCTCCGTAATCAAAATTAGGATAACAGCGATGATGTTGAATAGCACCACCGTCATAATCACAATCACTAACACCGTGACATTGCGTTCTAGCATCACAAACCAGTCAAAAAACTCCCGATACTGATCCGTAATGCGTGTTCCCCAAAGGTCGTAGGGAAGTTGCTTACTCAGCAACGCGAATGTAGAATCGAGTTTGTTAAAATCCTCCACCACCACTTCGTAGCCGCCTACAAGGGTATCGCCCCAGTTATTCAAATATTGGATGAGGCTGTTGTCCGCAAATACAATCAGATCATCAAACTGCTCAATTCCCGTATCGTAAAGACCGACTACTTCAAGTCGATTGTAGCGCGGCGGGTCTTGCACAAACATAACTTTCACCCGATCACCTAAGCTAATTTGCATTCGATTTGCCAACCGCTGACTTAATATAATCTCTTTGCCGTATCGCTTTGTGGTGTCAAATTGCAGGTAACGCCCTTGTGTAAGGTTAGATAGGATTTGTGCAGAGTCATAGCGGTAATCCAAGCCTTTGAGCATCACACCGCCGACCTCTTCGCTGGTGTAAAATAAAGCAGCTTTTCGGCTGTACCCTTGAACGTTACGAACACCCGCTACTTTTTCTGGATGAAGGAAAATATCGCTTTGCGTAGAAAGCGGTACT
>CAZNAK010000523.1:0-2098 GCA_964570645.1 uncultured Cytophagales bacterium
GGCAAAAAATAGCCGTCTAAATCGATAAGTTATTTTTTGAACGTTACTAACCTCTTTAAGTTTGGTAAACCGCTATTTTAAGATGCTGCACATCAATTCTGTTTTTTGTAAATTGCAGCTCGATTTAAGAAGGTGGAAGTAAAAATATCCACCATCAATCACAAACCCTTAAATTTTTAAACGACCCTAAAAATCGCCAAAATAAAAAAATAATGAAGCGACTAATCGAATGCGTACCTAACTTTAGTGAAGGGCGAGACCCAGAAACCATCAAGGCTATTACCAACGAAATCGAAACGGTAGAAGGAGTAAAATTGCTCGACGTAGATCCTGGAAAGGCAACAAATAGAACCGTAGTAACTTTCGTAGGAGAACCCAAAGCCGTTGTGCAAGCCGCATTTTTAGGCATCAAAAAAGCAAGCGAACTGATAGATATGAGTCAGCACACAGGCGAGCATCCTAGAATGGGGGCAACCGATGTGTGTCCCCTCGTACCTGTTTCGGGCATTTCAATGGCAGAAACTGCAAAATACGCCCACCAACTTGCCAAAAAAGTAGGCAAAGAATTGGAAATACCTTGCTATATGTACGAAAGTGCAGCAACAAAAGAAGAACGCAAAAACCTCGCAACGGTCCGTTCTGGTGAATATGAAGCACTCCCCAAAAAGTTAAAAGATACAAACTGGAAACCCGACTACGGTCCCGCCAAGTTCAATGCAAAAGCTGGTGCAACGGCAATTGGCGCGCGTGATTTCTTGATTGCTTACAATGTAAACTTGAATACGACATCGGTCAGGAGGGCGAACTCCGTTGCTTTTGATATTCGTGAAAAAGGGCGAGTAAAGCGAACAGGGCATCCCATCACAGGGTCAATCGTAAAAGACGAACAAGGAAATAACGTGAGAATCCCAGGTTCTTGCAAGGGGGTGAAAGCCATAGGTTGGTTCATTGAAGAGTACGGCATTGCTCAAATTTCTATGAACATCACGAATGTAAAGCAAACGCCGCTATATACCGCATTTGAGGAAGCAAGAAGAAGTGCCTACCTCAGAGGATTGCGGGTGACGGGTTCGGAACTGGTAGGGCTAGTTCCTCTAAAAGTTATGCTTGACACGGGTAAGTATTTCTTGAAAATGCAGGAGCGTTCTGTCGGAATTTCAGAGGAGGAAACCATTAAAATTGCCATAAAATCACTAGGCTTAGACGAGTTGTCTCCATTCGACCCTAAGCAAAGGATCATCGAATACCGCCTGCGTGAAGATGAAAAAACACCTCTAGTAGATATGGATTTGCGGGCTTTCGCCAATGAGACGGCTTCTGAAAGTGTAGCTCCTGGAGGTGGCTCAATATCGGCTTATGTAGGGGCTTTAGGTGTCTCTTTGGGCGGTATGGTCGCCAACTTATCCGCTCATAAACGTGGCTGGGATGAGCGTTGGGAAGAGTTTTCAGACTGGGCAGAAAAAGGACAAGAGTTAAAAGACCAACTCCTGCACCTAGTGGACGAAGATACCAACTCATTCAATCAAATAATAGCAGCAGTGCGGATGCCGAAAGGGGCAAAAGAAGAAAAGGCAGCACGCAAAGAAGCAATTCAAGCGGCAACAAAATACGCCATTGAAGTACCTTTAAAGGTTATGGAACTTTCTCTAGCCAGCTTCAACGTCATTAAAGCCATGGCAAATATCGGTAATCCATCTTCCATCACGGATGCTGGTGTGGGCGCACTTTGCGCTCGTGCGGCTGTGAAGGGAGCTTACCTCAATGTAAAGGTCAATAGTGCTGATTTGAAAGATGAAATGTTTGTAATGAAAACGCTGGCAAAAGCGACTGCTATCGCCGATCAAGCAGATGAACTGGAAAAGGAAGTGATGACGATAGTCAATAGGAGGTTATCGTGATTTTAAAAAAGTCCTTTCTCACTGATGAGGGTAGGGCGTTACTTGGTGATAAATCAAAAAAAATAGACCTAGCTATCTATGTCTCTTGGTATCATTTAAAAAATAAGTCCGTCATTTTGGCAAGGGAAATTTTGTACTAGACAAGGCAACTTTTCTCACGAGGCTTGACCGAGTAAAAAACGTAGGCGACGCAGCGCAGC